>NZ_DAIPZB010000072.1:0-17004 GCF_036782435.1 Pinisolibacter sp.
ACATTAAACGCATCAAATCAACATGATGGTCCAACCGCGCACAGGTCTCATCAGAAGATCGGACGGGTCGGCTCGACGGGTCTTTTCGTCTCTCGCGGCGTCGGAAAATTCGCCGATATCTCGATATCGGCATCATTTTCCTCCTGGCGAGATCCAAAAATCCCTCGCCGATCCTCTGCCGCCGACTTCTGAGACAGGCTCCGAGACGTGCCGCTCGGCGTCAGGCGCGCCGCTCGGCGACCATCAGATAGTTGACGTCGAGATCGCCGGCTTTCAGCGACCAGTGGCCGCGCAGCGGATCGAAGACCATGCCGCAGGCGTCGAGCACCTCGAGGCCGGTGGCTTCCACCGCGCGCTCCAGCTCCTTCGGGGTGAGGAACTTCTTCCAGTCGTGGGTGCCGATCGGCAGCCAGCGCAGAATGTACTCCGCGCCGACGATGGCCAGAGCGAAGCTCTTCAGGGTGCGGTTCATGGTGGCGAGGAACAGGAGGCCGCCGGGCTTCACCATGGAGGCGATCTCGCGCAGGAACAGCGGCAGATCGGCGACGTGTTCGACGATCTCCATGGCGACGACGACGTCGAACCGCGCGCCCTCGGCCGCCAGCGCCTCCGCCGTGGTGGCGCGGTAGTCGATGGCGAGACCCTGGGCCTCGGCGTGCGTCTTCGCCGCGGCGATGTTGGCGGCGCCGGCGTCGGCCCCGACCATCGCGGCGCCGAGGCGGGCGAGCGGCTCGGTGAGGAGGCCGCCGCCGCAGCCGATGTCGAGGATCGAGAGGCCCTCGAAGGCGCGGCTGTCCTTGGCGTCGCGGCCGAAGCGGGCGGAGATCTCGCGCTTCAGATATTCGAGCCGGATCGGGTTCATGTCGTGGAGCGGGCGCAGCCGGCCGTTCGGATCCCACCACTCGGCGGCCATCGCCTCGAAGTTGCCGATCTCGGCGGCATCGACGGTCGACTGGGCATGGGGGATGGACATGGCTTCTCCTCGCCGGCCGCGCTCGGCCTCGATGGATCATGTCGACCGAGGGACGGCCGAGGTCAAGAGGAAGGCGCCGACACGGCGGCGCCCGCCGCGTCACACACGCAGAAATGCGGAGGCGGCGCTTTGTTGATCCCTCGCCGCGAACCGAGTATGAAGCGCCGTTTCCGCGGGGATCGACCGACCGTCCGAAGACGGAAGGTCGAGCCTCGTCTCGTGCGCGGGTCCCCGCGCGCTCTGCCCCGAATTCCGAGAGGCCCCTCGTCGATGGCCCGTCTGGTCCTGAAGTTCGGCGGTACGTCCGTCGCCAATGTCGAGCGCATCCGCAACGTCGCCCGCCACGTCGCCCGCGAGGTGAAGGCCGGCCATCAGGTGGCGGTCGTCGTCTCGGCGATGTCGGGCGTCACCAACACGCTGGTCGGCTACGTCGCCGACGCCGCGGCGTCGGGGACGGCCAAGGGCGGTCTCTTCGACCAGATGGAATACGACGCGGTGGTCGCCTCCGGCGAACTGGTGACCTCGGGCCTGCTCGCCATCGTGCTGCAGTCGATGGGCATTCCGGCGCGGTCCTGGCAGGGCTGGCAGATCCCGCTCGTCACCGACGACGCCCACGGCTCGGCCCGCATCATGGACATCGACGGCTCGAACATGATCGCCTCGATGGAGGCGGGCGAGGTCGCCGTCATCGCCGGCTTCCAGGGCATCGGCCCGACCGGCCGCGTCGCCACCCTCGGCCGCGGCGGCTCCGACACCTCGGCGGTGGCGATCGCGGCGGCGATCCACGCCGATCGCTGCGACATCTACACCGACGTCGACGGCGTCTACACCACCGACCCGCGCATCGTGCCGAAGGCGCGGCGGCTGGAGAAGGTGGCCTTCGAAGAGATGTTGGAAATGGCCTCGCTCGGGGCCAAGGTTCTCCAGGTGCGCTCGGTCGAGCTCGCCATGGTCTACAAGGTCCGGACCTTCGTCCGTTCGAGCTTCGACGATCCCGACAGCGTCGGCGTCGACGAGAACGGCAATCCTCCGGGAACGCTCATCTGCGACGAGGACGAGATCGTGGAAAATCAGGTCGTCACCGGCATCGCCTATTCCAAGGACGAGGCTCAGATCTCGCTGCGCCGCGTCGCCGACAAGCCCGGCATCGCCTCGAGCGTCTTCGGGCCGCTCGCCGAGGCCAACATCAACGTCGACATGATCGTGCAGAACACGACCGCCGACGGGGCCACCACCGACATCACCTTCACCGTGCCGGCGGCCGACGAGGCCCGGGCCCGGGCGGTGCTCGAGGGTGCGCGCGATCACATCGGCGACGTGGCGATCGACTCGTCGTCCGACGTGGTCAAGGTCTCGGTGATCGGCATCGGCATGCGTTCCCACGCCGGCGTCGCCGCCCAAGCGTTCACGGCGCTCGCCTCCAAGGGCATCAACATCCGCGCCATCACCACCTCCGAGATCAAGATCTCGGTGCTGATCGATGCGGAATACACCGAACTGGCGGTTCGCACTTTGCATTCGATCTACGGTCTCGATAAGCATTGAGGGCGGCCGGTGCCCGTTCGACGGGCGCCGCGACCGATCGCCCATGGGGCGCGCACGATACCGTGCCGCGTCCGACCGTGACCGGGGAGGAGCGGAGTTGAGAGGGACTCTCGGCGCGCCACGTCTGCTGCTCCGCCGGCTGCGCGAGGTCATGGCGGAGCCGATCGCCGCGCAGGATCGGCTCGACAAGATCGTCGAACAGATCGCCTCCAACATGGTGGCCGAGGTCTGCTCGGTCTATGTGCTGCGCGCCGACAACGTCCTCGAACTGACCGCCACCATCGGTCTGAAGCGCGAGGCGGTGCACCAGACCTCGCTGAAGGTCGGCGAGGGTCTGGTCGGCCTGATCGCGGCGGACGCGCGCTGCCTCAACCTGCCGAACGCCCAGTCGCATCCGGCCTTCGCCTACAAGCCGGAGACCGGCGAAGAGATCTTCAACGCCTTCCTCGGCGTGCCGATCCTGCGTGCCGGCCGCACCCTCGGCGTCCTGGTCGTCCAGAACAAGGCGCACCGCACCTATCAGGAAGAAGAGGTCGAGGTCCTCCAGACCACGGCGATGATCATCGCCGAGATGATCGCCGCCGGCGGCCTCGAGCCGCTGTTGGAGCCCGGCTCGTCGCTCGATCTGAAGCGGCCGATGCAGATGCAGGGCATCGGTTTCGGCGAGGGTGTCGGCCTCGGCCACGTGGTGCTGCACGAGCCGCGCGTCGTCGTCTCCGATCTCATCGCCGACGATGCCCGGCGCGAGCTCAATCGCCTCGAAGCGGCGATCGAGAAGCTGCGCATCTCGGTCGACGACCTGTTGCAGCGCTCCGACGTCGAGCCGGTCGGCGAACATCGCGACGTGCTCGAAGCCTATCGCATGTTCGCCTACGACCGCGGTTGGGTGCGCAAGATGGAGGAGGCCGTCAAGAACGGCCTGACGGCGGAAGCGGCGGTCGAGAAGGTCCAGTCGGACACCCGCGCCCGCATGCTGCGCCAGACCGATCCCTATCTCCGCGAGCGCCTGCACGATTTCGACGCGCTGGCCAACCGCCTCATCCGCGAGCTGATGGGCCGGCCGCACGGACCGGTCTCCGGCGTCCTGCCCAAGGATGCGGTGATCGTCGCCCGCAACATGGGGGCGGCGGACCTCTTCGACTACGACCGCGACCGGATCAAGGGCCTGGTGCTCGAAGAGGGCGCCGCGACCAGCCACATCTCGATCGTCGCCCGCTCGATGGGCGTGCCGATCGTCGGCCAGATCCCGGGCGTGGTGTCGCTGGTGGAGACCGGCGACGCGATCGTCGTCGACGGCGAACTCGGCACGGTGCATCTGCGCCCGGCGCCGGACGTCGAGTCGGCCTTCGCCGAGAAGGTGCGTTTCCGGGCGCGGCGGCAGGCGCAGTACCGGCGCCTCAAGTCGCGGCCGTCGATCACCAAGGACGGCCAGCACGTCCAGCTGCTGCTCAATTCCGGCCTCTTCCTCGACCTGCCGCATCTCGAGGATTCCGGCGCCTCCGGTATCGGCCTGTTCCGCACCGAACTGCAGTTCATGGTCGCCTCGTCGTTCCCGCGCATCGGCGAGCAGGAGGGCCTCTACCGCAAGGTGCTCGAGTCGTCGGGCGGCAAGCCGGTCACCTTCCGCTCGCTCGACATCGGTGGCGACAAGGTTCTGCCCTACGCGCAGAACTTCGAGGAGGAGGAGAACCCGGCGATGGGCTGGCGGGCGATCCGCATCGGCCTCGATCGTCCCGGCCTCCTGCGCATCCAGGTGCGGGCGCTGTTGAAGGCGGCGGCGGGGCGCGAATTGCGCCTGATGTTCCCGATGATCACCGAGGTCTCCGAGTTCGAGAAGGCGCAGGCGCTGGTCGAGCGGGAGAAGCACTTCCTCAAGCGTGTCGGCTACGAACTTCCCGAGACGATCAAGCTCGGGGTGATGATCGAGGTGCCGTCGCTGCTGTTCCAGCTCGACGAACTCTTCGCCCGCGTCCATTTCGCTTCGGTCGGCTCCAACGACCTCTTCCAGTTCGCCATGGCCGCCGATCGCGGCAACAACCGGATGACGACGCGCTACGATGCGATGTCGCGGCCGTTCCTCAGGATGCTGAAGCTGATCCAGGACAAGGCCGCCGAGCACCATGTGCCGCTGACCCTGTGCGGCGAGCTGTCGGGCAAGCCGCTGGAGGCGATGGCGCTGATCGGGCTCGGTTATCGTTCGCTGTCGATGGCGTCGTCGTCGGTCGGCCCGGTGAAGACGATGTTGCTGGAGCTCGACGTCGCCAAGCTCCGCGCCCGGCTGTTGCCGCGGCTCGAGGCGGGGCGGCCGACCGACGACATCCGCGCCATGCTGCGCGCCTTCGCCGAAGAGCAGGGCATTCCGGTCCAGCCCTAGCGGGGTGGTGACGCGGGCGCGGTGCGCCCGATCCGGCCCGTCCGTCTCCTCGTCCTCGGCTTCTCCCATGTCCCTTTCCGCCAAGCTCGATGTCGTTCTCGATCGGTTCGCCGTGCTCGAAGCACGTATGGCGGCGGGATCGGAGGGGGGCGACTACGTCCGGCTCGCCTGCGATCACGCCGAGCTGGCGCCCGTCGTGGCGCGCATCCGGGCGCTGAAGAGCGCGGAGGGCGAACTCGCCGGGATCGATCAGCTCCTCGGCGATGCGGCGACGGATGCGGAGATGCGCGCCCTCGCCGAAGCCGAGCGCGAGGAGGTCGTGGCGCGGGTCGCCGAGCTCGAGCACGAGGTGCGGCTGGCGCTGCTGCCGAAGGATGCGGCCGACGCGCGTTCGGTGATCCTCGAGGTTCGGGCCGGGACCGGCGGCGACGAAGCGGCGCTCTTCGCCGGTGATCTCTTCCGCATGTACGAACGCCACGCCTCCCTCCACGGCTGGAGGGTCGAGGTGATCTCGGCCTCGGAGGGCGAAATGGGCGGCTTCAAGGAGATCGTCGCCGAGATCTCCGGGGCCGGGGTCTACGGCCGGCTCAAGTTCGAATCGGGGGTGCATCGGGTGCAGCGGGTGCCGGTGACCGAATCGGGCGGGCGCATCCACACCTCGGCGGCGACGGTGGCGGTGCTGCCGGAGGCCGAGGAGGTCGACGTGCGCATCGCCGACGCCGACCTCGTCTTCGACACGTTCCGCGCTTCGGGCGCCGGCGGCCAGCACGTCAACAAGACCGACAGCGCGGTGCGGGTCACCCATCTGCCGACCGGCATCGCCGTGGCGGTCCAGGAGGAGCGCTCGCAGCATCAGAATCGCGCCAAGGCGCTGATGCTCCTGAGGGCGCGCCTCTACGACATCGAGCGGCGGCGGCTCGACGAGGCGCGCGCGGCGGATCGCCGCACCCAGGTCGGATCCGGCGACCGATCGGAGCGCATCCGCACCTACAATTTCGGTCAGGGCCGGGTCACCGACCATCGCATCGACCTGACCCTCTACAAGCTGCCGCAGGTGCTCGACGGCTCGGCGCTCGACGAGGTCATCGACGCGCTGGTCACCGACCATCAGCTGCGCCTGTTGGCGGCGGAGGGCGAGGGATGAGTGGCGGCGCGCCTCTCGATCGGCTCGACGCGGCCGGGCTCGACGTCGCCGGGGCGATCCGGGCGGTGCGCGACGCCTTCGCCGCCGCCGGTCACGTGGGAGCGGCGGCCGAGGCGCGGATGCTTGTCGGCCGCGTTCTCGCGCTCGACCTGACCGGGCTGGTCGTCGGCACGACTCGAGCCGTCGACGGCGATGCGGCGCAGCGGTTGGCGGCGGCGGCACGGCGACGGATCGCCGGCGAACCGCTGCAACGGATCCTCGGCACGGCGTGGTTCCACGGGCTGGAATTCCGTCTCGCGCCGGAAACCCTGGTGCCGCGGCCGGACACCGAAACGTTGGTGGAGGCGGTTCTCGCCCGGTTCGCCGCCGACGCCCCCTTCGTCTTCGCCGATCTCGGGGTGGGGTCGGGGGCGGTGCTGGTGGCGGTGCTGGCGGCGCGGCCGGCGGCTTTCGGCGTCGGGACGGATCTTTCGGAACCGGCGCTCGCGGCGGCGCGGGCGAACGCCGAGCACAACGGTGTGGCGGCGCGCGCGGGTTTCGTCCGCGGGTCCTATGCGGCGATGGCGGCGTCCGGCGCCTTCGACGCGGTCGTCTCCAATCCGCCCTACATCGCGACCGCCGAGATCGCGACGCTGGATGCCGAGGTGCGCCTGCACGATCCGGCATTGGCGCTCGACGGCGGCACCGACGGTCTCGACGCCTATCGGGCGATCGCGCCGCAGGCGGCGCAGGCGTTGAAACCGGGCGGCCTCCTGGCGGTCGAGATCGGTTGGCGGCAGGGGCGCGACGTCGGAGGCCTTCTCGCCGGGCACGGTTTCGAGCGGATCGAAACCATATGCGATCTCGCCGGCCGCGATCGGGTGGTCGTGGCACGTCGAGGTGGCGCCGGGTGATCGCGCGGGAAAGAACCGCGGGATGCGGAAAATAAGCCTTGGAAATTCGCCGAGAAATCGATAGTTTCCGAGCACCGAAGCAGAGCGTCGACGCGCGGTCGACCGGCGGGTGCCGAAATGGCGGTGCCACCGGAGCCGTGATCGCGGGGCGAGAAATCGTCCGACGTCGGCGGATCCGACCTCCCGAGGTCGAGCCGGTGCTCCTTCGGTCCGTCTTCCGAACCCCGATGGGCGCGTGAAGCCCGAACCCCGCGTGTTCTGTTCCGAACCGGTCGTGACCGGTGTTTCGTGCGGCGATGCCGTCGTCGGGACGTCGCGGGGGCGAGCCCGATGAACGAGCCGCCGGGTGAGACACGCTCCAAGT
The DNA here is from genome assembly GCF_036782435.1 of Pinisolibacter sp. Classification (NCBI taxonomy): domain Bacteria; kingdom Pseudomonadati; phylum Pseudomonadota; class Alphaproteobacteria; order Hyphomicrobiales; family Ancalomicrobiaceae; genus Pinisolibacter; species Pinisolibacter sp. The sequence goes on from NZ_DAIPZB010000072.1 coordinate 7,294, forward strand.
GGGAGCCATTCCTCGTCGCCGGACCGTACCGGCGATCGGCAATGGCTCCGGATGGTGATCCGGAGTGCATGGCGCCCGACCCTCGAGGGCGGGCCGAACCGACGGTCGCGATGGCGCCGGCGGCGTTTTTTCCTCGGACGAGATCGCAGCAGGATGAGACAGGGCAATTCCAACAAGAGGATGCGGGGTCGTGGTGGCGGCGGTGGCGGTGGCAACACCGGTCGCAAGGGGCCCAACCCGCTGAGCCGGACCTACGAATCGACCGGTCCCGACGTGAAGATCCGCGGCACCGCGCTCCACATCGCCGACAAATACGTTTCTCTCGCCCGCGACGCCCAGTCGAGCGGCGATCCGGTCCTGGCGGAGAGCTATCTCCAGCACGCCGAGCACTATTATCGCATCATCGCGGCAGCGCAGGCGGCGATGCCGCAGCCGATGCCGGTGGTGCGCTCCGACATCCAGTCCGACGACGACGAGGACGAGGGCGAGGAGAGCTACGCCGACACCCGCTTCGACAGTCGCGGCCGCGGTGGCGACATCAACGGCAATGCCGAGATGCGCAACGAAACGCAGCGAGAGCCGCGTGAGCCGCGGGGCGAAGGTCGCGCGCCGTTCCGCCGGCAGATCGAGGTCGAAGGTGGCGACGGCTACATGCCGACCGATGCGCCGCAGCCCTTCGTCGACGATTCGGCGCTGGAGCGCGTGGTGGCCGACCGGGGCGACGACCGTCGCCAGGACCGCGGTCGTGGTCGTTTCCCGCGCGGTCGCGGCGACTTCCGCGGCGAAGGGCGCAGCGAGAGCCGAGGCGAGGGCGGTCGTCCGCCGCGCGAACGTCATGCCCGCGGCGAGGGCCGTTTCGAGCGCGAGCCGCGCGAGGGTCGAGCCGAGGCGAGCGGGCGGGAGGAGGCGGACGAGAGCCGTCTCGACGCCCTGCCGGCCTTCCTGACCGCGGCGCCGCCGCGTGCCGCCGTCGCGGCGGTGGCTGCTGCCGCCGCTCCGGCCGAAGCGCCGGAAGCGGAGGAGGGCGAGACGCCGCGCCGCCGCACCCGGGGTGGTCGCGGTCGCGGACGCCGTCCGGAGTTCGCCGAAGCAGAGGGCGCGGCGGAAGCCGGCGCCGCGGCGGCCGTCGAGGATTGATCGGACCGGCCGAGCGCGGCACCACGCTCGCTCGATGAGAAGAAGGCCCGGGCGGGAGACCGCACCGGGCCTTCTTCATCATCGGGTGCGAGGAAGTCAGACCACGACGACGTCGCCGACGGCGATCGGGCCGTTTTCCAGACTGCGCAGGTAGACGCCGCAATCGGTATGGCCGAGCGTCGCCATGAGGAAACGCGGGACGTCGAGGTCGCGCACGCCGCGGCTCGGATCGACGCGGGTGGCGGCGCAGCGTTCGGTGCGCTTGACCATCTCGAAGGGGGTGGTGCCGATGGTCACTCGCTTGCCCGCGGCCCAGTCGAGTTCGGCGAAGGCGGGCAGGCCGTCGACGACGACGTTGCCGCGAAAGCGGACCGGGTCGAGGGGCGCGCCGAATTTCGCCTCGAGGGCGCGCAGCGTCTCCAGATTGACCAGATGCAGCACCTTCTTGGCGACGTCGGAGAAGGAATGGCCGGGAGAGACGAGGGTCTTCGGCGTGCCGCGCACCTCGCCGGGGAAACGTTCGGCGACGAAAGCGGCGAGGGCGTCGCGGCCGGCTTCGCCCGCGAGGCTGTCGTCGAAGACGATGCGGCCGTCGCGCTCGGCGACGACGAAGCGCAGCGTCGCCGCCTCGAAGCGGGTGACGACCTCGGCGAGCGACGGGTTCTTCATCAGGCAGAAGAACAGCATCTTGGGCAGATGCTTCGGTTCGGCCGGATCGAAGCCGGAGGGACCGTTCTCGATGGCGAAGGCGCGGTCGAAAGGCATGCACTCGCCGGCGACGAGATCGATGCGGGTGAGCGGGTCGGGCGAGAAGCCCTTCACGGGATAGCGGTAGAGGGCGGTGACCTGCGGTTCCATGTCGTTCTCCTCGGGCTCTCGCCCGAGCGGTAGGCGGCTGCGGGCGGCGCGTCAAGAACGGCGCGACGGGGCGATCGTCGCGGGCCTCCGCAGTCGCACGCAGTCGCCCGTGGCCCCCTTCAAAACCGCGGGACCGTCTCCCATATCCGCTTCGACAGGGGTCTCGCCGGCCGCCCGTACGGGGGCCGGAGGCTCCGCTCATCGATCCGGAGACGCCGCGAACCGTGCCAGAATGGGCGGAGACGCGACGGGCCAGGAGGAACGACATGAATCTCGAGAAGTTCACCGAGCGCGCCCGCGGTTTCCTGCAGTCGGCCCAGACCCGGGCGCTGTCGCAGGGCCACCAGCAATTCACCCCCGAGCATGTCCTGAAGGAGCTGCTCGAAGACGACCAGGGCCTCGCCTCCGGTCTCATCGACCGCGCCGGCGGCCGGTCGCGCGAGGCGCTCGCCGCCACCGACCGGGCGCTCGACAAGCTGCCCAAGGTCTCGGGTGGGTCGGGCCAGCTCTATCTGGCGCCGGCGACGGCGCGGCTCTTCGATCAGGCCGAGAAGATCGCCGAGAAGGCGGGCGACAGCTACGTCACCGTCGAACGGCTGCTGTTGGCGATCGCTCTCGACAAGGACAGCGACGCCGGCAAGATCCTGGCGAACGCCGGCGTGACGCCGTCCGGTCTCAACGCCGCGATCGAGGCGATCCGCAAGGGCCGCACCGCCGACACCGCCTCGGCCGAGAACCAGTACGACGCGCTGAAGAAATATGCCCGCGACCTGACCCAGGCGGCCAAGGACGGCAAACTCGACCCGGTCATCGGCCGCGACGAGGAGATTCGCCGGACCATCCAGGTCCTGAGCCGGCGTACCAAAAACAATCCCGTCCTGATCGGCGAGCCCGGCGTCGGCAAGACCGCCATCGTCGAAGGGCTGGCGCTGCGGATCATCAACGGCGACGTGCCGGAGAGCCTCAAGGACAAGAAGCTGATGGCGCTCGACATGGGCGCGCTCATCGCCGGGGCGAAGTATCGCGGCGAGTTCGAGGAGCGGCTCAAGGGCGTGCTCTCCGAGGTCCAGGCGGCCGAGGGCGGCATCGTCCTGTTTATCGACGAGATGCACACGCTGGTCGGCGCCGGCAAGTCGGAAGGGGCGATGGACGCCTCCAATCTCCTGAAGCCGGCGCTCGCCCGCGGCGAGCTGCACTGCGTCGGCGCCACCACGCTGGACGAGTACCGCAAACACGTCGAAAAGGACGCGGCGCTCGCCCGACGCTTCCAGCCGGTGTTCGTCTCCGAGCCGACGGTCGAGGACACGATCTCGATCCTGCGCGGCCTGAAGGAGAAGTACGAGCTGCATCACGGGGTGCGCATCGCCGATTCGGCGATCGTCGCCGCCGCGACGCTGTCGAACCGCTACATCACCGACCGCTTCCTGCCCGACAAGGCCATCGATCTGGTCGACGAGGCCTCGTCGCGGCTCCGGATGCAGGTCGATTCGAAGCCGGAAGAGCTCGACGAACTCGATCGCCGGGTGATCCAGCTCAAGATCGAGCGCGAGGCGCTGAAGAAGGAGACCGATCAGGCCTCCAAGGACCGGCTCGTCCGGCTGGAGCGCGAACTCGCCGAACTCGAGCAGGAATCGGCAGAGATGACCGCCAAATGGCAGGCCGAGAAGGACGAGTTGGCGTCGGCGACCAAGGTCAAGGAGGCGCTCGAACAGGCGCGGACCGAGCTCGAGCAGGCGCAGCGGGCCGGTCGTTACGACCGCGCCGGCGAGCTTTCCTACGGCGTCATCCCCGGGCTCGAAGCGAAGCTGAAGGAGATCGAGGCCAAGGGCGACGGCCGTTCGGCGCGCGAATCGGTCACCGCCGATCAGGTCGCCGCGGTCGTCTCGCGCTGGACCGGCGTGCCGGTCGACAAGATGCTCGAAGGCGAGCGCGAGAAGCTCTTGCGCATGGAGGACGAGCTCGCCAAGCGCGTCGTCGGTCAGGCGGAGGCGGTGCATGCGGTCTCGACCGCGGTGCGTCGGGCGCGGGCGGGGCTCCAGGACCCGAACCGGCCGATCGGCTCGTTCATGTTCCTCGGCCCCACCGGCGTCGGCAAGACCGAACTCACCAAGGCGCTCGCCGCCTTCCTCTTCGACGACGATCAGGCGATGGTCCGCATCGACATGTCCGAGTACATGGAGAAGCATTCCGTCGCCCGGCTGATCGGCGCACCTCCGGGCTACGTCGGTTACGAAGAGGGCGGAGCGCTGACCGAAGCGGTGCGTCGCCGGCCCTATCAGGTGGTGCTCTTCGACGAGGTCGAGAAGGCTCACTCGGACGTATTCAACGTGCTCCTCCAGGTGCTCGACGACGGGCGGTTGACCGACGGCCAGGGCCGCACGGTCGACTTCCGCAATACGATCATCGTGCTGACCTCGAACATCGGCGCCGAGTTCCTCGTCGATCTCGGCGAGGGTGAGGACGTCGACAAGGCGCGCGACGCCGTCATGGCGATGGTGCGCGCCCACTTCCGGCCGGAGTTCCTCAACCGACTCGACGACATCCTGCTCTTCCACCGGCTCAAGCGGTCGGAGATGGGACGGATCGTCGACATCCAGTTCGCTCGGTTGGAACGGCTCGTCGCCGATCGGCGGATCACGCTGGCGCTCGAACCCTCGGCGCGGGAGTGGCTCGCCGATCGCGGCTACGACCCGGCCTACGGGGCGCGGCCGCTGAAGCGCGTCATCCAGCGCGAGGTGCAGGATCCGCTCGCCGAGAAGATCCTGATGGGCGAGATCGGCGACGGCGCCGCCGTGTCGATCTCCGGCGGCGGCGACCGACTGCACTTCGCGGTGGCCAACGAGGTCGGCGCGGCGGCGTGATGCCGCAGGATCCATCCGCCGGGGTCGAACGAGACCCCGGCGGGTCCGTTTCACGAGGCGAGTTCACGCGGCCGTCCGACGGTCGAGGGGGCTCGCGTCGCCGGCGCGAGAGGGCGTGACGTGGCAGTTTCGAAGAGCGCCGGTTTCCACGACCTCTCGGCTCGCGCCCTCGACGGCGAGGAGATCGACTTCTCGCGCTATCGGGGGAAGGTCGTGCTGGTGGTCAACACGGCGAGCCGCTGCGGCTTCACCCATCAGTATGCCGGCCTCGAGGCGTTGCACGAACGCTACGCTGCCGAGGGTCTCGCCATCCTCGGCTTCCCCTGCAATCAGTTCGGCGGGCAGGAGCCGGGCGAACGCGATTCGATCGAGGCCTGTACCACCGGCTTCGGCGTCGCCTTCCAGATGTTCGAGAAGGTCGAGGTCAACGGCCCGGACGCCCATCCGGTCTTCCGCTGGCTGACCTCGGCGCTTCCCGGTCTGCTCGGGGGGCGAATCAAATGGAACTTCACCAAATTCCTGATCGGCCGGGACGGCCGGCCGCTCGATCGCTACGCGCCCCTCACCAGCCCCGAAGCGCTGGAGACCGACATCGTCACGGCGCTGCGTCGGGAATGAGGCACCTGCGAACGAGAAGGCCGCCCCCGGGGGCGGCCTTCTCGTTCGCGGAATCGCCCGTCGGGCTCACTTGTCGACGAAAGCTCGGATCGCGTCGGCCGCCTGGGCCATCGACAGGACGCCGTCGAGGTGGCCGCGCTTGCCCTGGAGGACGATGCTCTCGACCGGGTTGCCGGCCTTCTTCAGGGCGGCGATGCTCGCCTCGACCGCGACGCCGGGGAAGACCAGATCCTTCGGCTGGTAGATCACCAGCGCCGGCGCCCTGATCTTGGCGGCGGCTTCGTCGAGCGACTTGGCGCCGCCGGGCGCGTAGAGCTGGTTGGCCTTGACCAGATAGAGGAAGTGGTTGGCGTCGGAGACCTTGGCGCGGATGGCGCCGGCCGCGTCGAGGGTCGCCTGGACCTTGAACCTGGCGTCGAGGCTCTTCGCCGGGTCCTTCGCCGGATCGGCCCAGGCGCCGGCGTTGACCTCGTCGGTGATCTCCCAGTGCGAGGCGTGATGCGAGACCACCTTCAGCGCCGCGGCGAGGCCGGCGAGTGGCGGTTCCTTGCCGTAGTAGTCGCCGCCGTTCCAGTTCTGATCGGCTCGGATCGGGTCGGCCCAGACGTCGAGCCAGCCGACGAGGAAATCGTCGGCGAATGCGGTGCCGATCACCGGCATGATGCGGTCGACCATCTCGGGGTTCGACGCGGCCCATTCGTAGGTCTGCAGCGCGCCCATCGAGGCGCCGGCGACCATCCTGAGCTTCTTGATGCCGAGACTCTCGACCAGCGCCTTCTCCACCCGCACGAAGTCGGCGATCGAGACGACCGGGAAGGTGGTCCCGTAGGGCTTGCCGGTGTCGGGGTTCACCGTCGCCGGGCCGGTGGTGACGGTGGTCGGCAGGCCGGTGTTGAGATTGACCAGCGTGTCGGACGAGATGACGTAGTACTTGTTCGTGTCGATCGCCTTGCCCGGGCCGATGATGGCGTCCCAGTAACCGGGGAGCTTGTCGTCGGCCTTGTACTTGCCGGCGGCGTGGCTGTTGCCGGAGAAGAAGTGATTGATCAGGATGGCGTTCGACTTGTCGGCGGCGAGCGTGCCGTAGGCCTCCCAACCGATCTTGACGTCCTTGATGGTGGCACCGGCGACGGTGGTGTAGCTCGGTAGGGCGAAGGTCTTCTTCTCGACGATCATGTCGTCGGCGGCGACCGGCGCGAAGGTCGCAGCGGCGAGGACGCCGGCGACGAGGCAACTCTTCCAGAAGGTCATGCGCATCTCCCCCTCGTTCGAACGGCGTACGCACCGCGCCGGTTCGAGCCCGGGGTCGCGACGTCGCCGCTTCTCTTTCCGTGACCGCCCGTCGCCCCACGATGGAACGAGGCGGCCGGATCGCGTCGATGCGGATGGAGGTCCCCCGACACCCGCCGACGTTGCGACAGGTTCGCAGCAACGTCCGTCACGAACAATCGTCCGTGCGCCGTCGAGATGGAAAATTTCCGGGGACGACCGGCGCGGTCAGTTCATGCTCGAGGCGAGCTTGTTCATGATCGGCGACTTCGACATCAACGCGTCGATGCGCTCGCGCTCGCGTTTGAACTCGGCGAGCACCGGACCGCCGAGTTCCTTGCCACGCGGCAGTTTCACGCGCATCGGGTCGACGAAGGCGGAGTTGATCAACACCTCGTAGTGGAGATGCGGTCCGGTGGAGACGCCGGTGGAGCCGACGTAGCCGATGATCTGGCCCTGGCGGACGCGAACGCCCTTCTCGATGCCGCGGGCGAAGCCGGACATGTGACCGTAGCCGGTTTCATAGCCGTTGTTGTGTTGGAGACGGACATAACGCCCGTAACCGCCCTTCCAGCCGGCGTCGACGACGGTGCCGTTGCCCGACGCGAAGATCGGCGTTCCGCTGGGAGCCGCCCAATCGACGCCGGTGTGCATGCGATAGTAGCGGTAGACCGGGTGACGGCGGCCGCCGAATCCGGATCGGTAGATGCCGCCGTCCATCGGCTTGCGCATCAGGAACTTCTTGGCGCTCTTTCCGGTCTCGTCGTAGTAGTCGACGGATCCGTCGTCGGGCGAACGGTAGCGATAATACTTCCGCGGCTGGCCGGCGACCGAGATCGCCGCATAGAGGATCTCCTGCGAGGTCTTCGGGTCGCCGTCGTCGTCGTCGGACGTGTAGAGCACTTCGAACTGATCGCCGTGCTTGACCCGCTGATTGAAATCGACGTCGAAGGAGTAGATGTCGACCAACTGCTTGATCAGCTTGCGCGAGATCTGGTTGTCGAGCGCCGTCTGGTAGAGGCTGTAATAGAGCGAGGGCACGCCGCTGGCTTCGGCGACGGTCTCGTCTTCGTCCTCCGCGGCGGCGTCGGTGCCGACCCCGGGTTCCTCGGCGCCGACGAAAGCGCCGTAGTCGTCGAGCGCCACGGTGCCGAGATGGGCGCCGTCGCGACCGTAGATCGAGACGCGGACTGGCTTCAACTTCTCGGAGAGGTCGATCTTGGCGGTGCCGATACGGATCTTCTGACCCTGCTCGAGGCCGCGGATGTCGAAGCTCTTGGCCAGTGCCTTGGCGACGTCGGTCACCGTCTTGTCGTCACCCCCGGCGTCCTTGATCAACGACTTCAGCGTGTCGTTGCGGTCGACGGTGACGGTCTTCTCGTCGAGGCCGTTGCCGGTCTGAGCGCCGCCCAGCTCGCTGTCGCTCTTGGGGAAGAACGAGACGTTCTCCGGAACGATGCGCATGGCGAGCGCCGAGGTGACGCCGGCGGGAGCCGAGAAGACACCGAAGGAGGAGCCGTCGGAAACCGGCAGAGCGGCGGTCTGGATCGAGCCGTCGGAGAGGAAGCGGGCCTGATCGGCGACGATGCGCTCGACTTCGGCGGCCACCATGACGACGTCGGGATCGAAGTTGGCGGTGTCGGAGGGCAGGTCGCGCGTCCGTAGCGTGATCTCGCCTTCGACGTCGGCGTCGTAGAAGGACGGGTTCTTGGCGCCGGAGGAGCGTCCGGAGAGGATGTCGGCGTCGGCGAAGACCTTCAGCGGATTGAAGGGCGGGATCTCGGCGGTGGTGTCGGCCTTGCGCATGGTCAGCGGCGCGGAGACGCGGACGAAAGGGCGGACGCGGACGAGATCGCGATCGCCGATGCGGGTCAGCGTCGAGAGGTTCAACACCTGGCGTGTGCCGACGCGCTCGTTGAGGCGCGGTAGACGATCGGCCTTGGCGAGAACGCCGGTGCCCATCACGATCGGGGCCTCGGTCTTCTCCGTCCGATCGACCGGCGTCGACAGTTCGGCCGGTACCGCGGCGAGCGTGTGGCGGCCGTCGAGGGCGACGTAGAGGGCGCCACCCATCAGGAAGGTGGAGGTGAGGGCGGTGAGGACGGTGCCGGTCAGCCAGCGCAGCGACACGGCGCGCCGGTCGAAACGATCGACGCCGCCGTCGACGTGCAACGGCACGTCGTCGCCGAGATCGATCCCGTCGCGTCCCTCCGGCCTCGGCCCGTGTCTCATCATACCTCTCGGTTCATGGTCCGCTCTCGTCGAGATCGAACGAGGCTCGATGCCGTCGCGAGAATCATCGCGTGGCGGCACATCCCGTCGCTTCTGACCGCCGATCATGGCGGTTCCGCGTCGGCGGCGCGCCGAAGCGCCGGGGACTCACCGTGAATCGCCGCGGTCACCGTGGCGAAGCACCGTCTGCGAAAGTGCCTTCGCGCGCGTGGCGCGTCAACGTCTCGCCGGAAGAAGCCGCAGATCCGGCGCGGAAAGCGGGAACGCGCGAGCGCCGTGGGCGTACGTCCCGACGTCGAGCCGACCGCGAGCCGGGGAGACGAGGGAGGTCCGGTCGGTCGGCCGGCCCGTGCGTCGGGCATTCTGCCGAAATCGGCGCGAGACCGTCGAGATCGGCGTCGGAAGGGCTGGGAAAGGCGGGTTCTTCGGCCGGATCGGGACCTCGCGGGCCGAGCGAGCGGCCCCTCCGCGATAACGCAACCGACTGAAACAGCGCAGTTTTCCGCCATTTCCGGGGAGCCGGCGAAAAATTCGCGGAATTTTCGCGGAAGGTGTTGACGGGGAGAAAAGAGGGGCCTATAACCCGCTCCAACGACGGCGGCACACGCTGCTGGCGACGAAATCCTTCGCTCCGCAAGGTCGAGAGCGGCTCCCGAGAGGGGGTTGCGAGCGGTCCTGGAGAGGTGTTGAAGGTCACTGAATTCGGTCAGACCGAAGAGAGTGTTGAAACCGTCCG
>NZ_DAIPZB010000073.1:0-16470 GCF_036782435.1 Pinisolibacter sp.
TCGTCGCAGGCGCCGATCGTCCCGCACACCACCAGCAGCAACACCTCCGGCAGCGATGAGCGAGCCGACCGACGAGTGAGGTGGGCGGTACCCTTCGTGACGGAAAGATTCTAGAAGAGCGCTTCGTCGAACCCGCGCCGACCGCACGAGACCCTTCCCATGCCACTGACCCGCGCCGATCTCCTCGCCCGCTTCGTCGAACTCGGCATCGAGACGAAGACCCACGACCACCCGGCGGTCTTCACCGTCGCCGAGAGCCGCGAGATCAAGCACGCGATCCCCGGCGGGCATTCGAAGAACCTGCTGCTCAAGGACAAGAAGGGGCGGGTGTTCCTGGTGACGGCGGAGGCCGATGCGGCGATCGATCTGAAGGCGATCTCGGACAAGATCGGCGCCTCGGGCCGCGTCACCTTCGGCAAGGCCGAGCTGCTGATGGAGCTTCTCGGCGTCATCCCCGGCGCGGTGACGCCGTTCGGGGTGGTCAACGACACGGAGGCGCAGGTCACCATGGTGATCGATGCGCCGATGATGGAGCACGAGATCCTCAACTTCCATCCGCTGGAGAACACCGCCACGACGTCGATCCGGCGCGAGGATCTGGTGCGCTTCCTCGGCGAAACCGGCCACCCGCCGCTGATCGTCACCGTTTCGAACGGCAAGATCGTGGTGGACGACGAGGGTTGAGCGGGCTCGCGCCTGCGACCGATCGGCGTTCGGCGAGACGGGGTGATTGCGGATCGCCGCCTTTGACCCCATCTTTCATTCGACATCCCGACACACGGTGCCGCGGCGAGTGCTCGCTCGACCCCACGGCATCCCGAAACGACCTCGGAAAGACACGATGACCGGCCCGACCTTCTCCTACGGCTCCGCCTTCCCCACGATGAAACCGGCCGCGGCCAAGCCCGCCGGCGGCGACGATCTGGTCAAGGAGACGACCACCGCCGAATTCATGACCGACGTCATCGACGCCTCCAAGCAGGTGCCGGTGCTGGTCGACTTCTGGGCCGAGTGGTGCGGGCCGTGCAAGCAGCTCGCGCCGACCATCGAGAAGGTGGTGCGCGCCGCCAAGGGGCGGGTGAAGCTGGTCAAGATGAACATCGACCATCACCCGGAAGTGGCGGGACAGATGGGCATCCGGTCGATCCCGGCGGTCATCGCCTTCAAGGGCGGCCAGCCGGTCGACGGCTTCATGGGTGCGGTGCCGGAGAGCCAGATCCAGACCTTCATCGACAAGGTCTGCGGTCCGGCCGCCCCCTCGGACGCCGAGGCGCTGGTGAGCGAGGCGCAGGCGGCGCTCGACGCCGGCGACGTCCAGTCGGCGATCGAGCTCTTCGCCCGGGCCCACCAGATGGAGCCGGAGAACCTCGACGCTCTGCTCGGCCTCGCCGACGTGCACGTCGCCATCCGCGATCTCGACACGGCGAAGAAACTCCTCGCCACGGTGCCGGCGGCCGCCGCCAAGGACCCGCGCGTCGCCGCGGTGCAGGCGCGCATCGCGCTCGCCGAGAAGACCGCGGCGCTCGGCGACCCGGTGGCGCTCGAGGCGCGCATCGCCCACGACCCGAACGACCATCAGGCGCGTTACGAGTTGGCGCTGATCCTGGCGGCGACCGGTCACGAACAGGCGGCGGTCGACAGTCTGATCGAGATCATCCGCCGCGACCGGCCGTGGAACGACGAGGCGGCGCGCAAGCAGCTTCTCACCTTCTTCGAGGCCTGGGGTCCGAAGGATCCGGCGACGCTCTACGGGCGCCGTCGCCTGTCGTCGGTCCTCTTCGCCTGAAGGAGCGATCATGACGCGTGCCGGCAATCGCTCCTACGAGGGTCCGGACGACCTGCCGGCGGTGATCCCGCTGTTTCCACTGACCGGGGCGCTGCTGCTGCCGCGCCGGGCGCTGCCGCTCAACGTCTTCGAGCCGCGTTATCTCGCCATGGTCGACGCGGCGCTCGCCGGCGATCGGTTGATCGGGCTGATCCAGCCGCGCATCGACGTGCCGGCCGGCGAGCGGGACCGCCGGCCGCCGCTGGAGGAGATCGGCTGTCTCGGGCGGATCACCCAGTTCGCCGAGACCGGTGACGGACGGACGATCATCACCCTGATCGGCATCGCCCGCTTCACCGTCACCGAGGAACTGGCGACCACCACGCCCTACCGCCAGGTGCGTTACGACTGCTCGGGCTTCGCCGACGATTTCCACACCGGGCTCGGTGAGGAGGCGGTCGATCGCTCGGCTCTGCTCGGGACGCTTCGCGCCTATCTCGACGCCAACGAGATGACGGTCGAGTGGTCGCATTTCGAGGCGGCCTCCAACGAGACGCTGGTCGACGGGCTGGCGATGATGTCGCCGTGCGGGCCGCGAGAGAAGCAGGCGCTGCTCGCGGCGCCGGACCTCGCCACCCGGGCGGCGCTCCTGGTGGCGATCACCGAGCGCACGCTCGAGGGCGACGGTGGGCCGACGCCGCTGCAGTGAGGGGGCCGAGATGACCGACGAAACCGCACTGGTGGAAGATCGTCGCCGTGGCCGGCTCGACCCGCGTCTGCTCGAACTGCTGGTCTGCCCCTTGACCCGCACGACGCTCGAATACGACGCCGAGCGGCAGGAACTGGTGTCGCGCGCCGCGCGTCTCGCCTATCCGATCCGCGACGGCATCCCGATCATGCTCGCCGACGAGGCGCGGCAGCTCGACTGAGGCCGTGCCGACCGGCCGAGGTTCGCTCGTCCGCGGTGTCGGATCTCTGCCCGGATAAGCGGCACCCTGCCTCGCCGGCGAGCGGGCCGCCGCTTCTTGCACACAGGATTCGGTCGCTTCTCCCTGGCACATCGCTTGCTCCCTTCGCTCCGCCGTCGGCGTCGGTCTCGTGACTCGCGGCGGCCGTGGCGGGGTCGTTTCCCGACACGATCCTCTCCCGGAGACGAGCGATGAAGCGTGAAGAGCTGACCGAGAAGATCCTCGACATCAAACGCGAGAAGGGCTGGAGCTGGGCCCACATCTGCAACGAGATCGGTGGCATGTCGCCGGTGCTGGTGGTCGGCGCCCTGCTCGGCCAGATGAAGTTGGTGAAGCCGCTGGCGGCACGCGCCGCCGGCCTCTTCGGGCTCACCGCGGCGGAAGAGGCGATGCTCAACGAAGTGCCGATGCGCGGCGCCGGGACGGCGATGCCGCCGACCGATCCGCTGATCTACCGCTTCTACGAGTTGGTGATGGTCAACGGCCCGGCGTGGAAGGCGCTGATCGAGGAGGAGTTCGGCGACGGCATCATGTCGGCGATCGACTTCGACATGGCGTTCGAGCGCGAGCCCAACCCGAAGGGCGACCGGGTGCGCATCACCATGTCGGGCAAGTTCCTGCCCTACAAGTACTACGGCGCCGAGCAGGGCGTCCCGGAATACGGCTTCAAGGAGAGCTGAGAACGAAGCGCGACGCCGTCGACGGCCGGCATGGTGCAGGCGCTCGTCGATCGGGTCGCGCGACCCGATGGCAACGGCCTCAGGCCGGTCGGCGCTCCAGGCCGGCGATGGCGCCGGCGAAATCGGCGGCATCGAAGGGTTCGAGGTCGTCGGCGCCTTCGCCGACGCCGATGAAATGCACCGGCAGGCCGAAACGCTCGGCGATGGCGACGAGGATGCCGCCGCGGGCGGTGCCGTCGAGCTTGGTCATGACCAGCCCGGTGACGCCGGCGACCTTGCCGAAGATCTCGACCTGATTGACGGCGTTCTGGCCGGTGGTGGCGTCGAGGGTGAGGATGACGTCGTGCGGCGCCGACGGATCCTGCTTCTTGATGACCCGGACCACCTTCTCGAGCTCGGCCATCAGCTCGGCGCGGTTCTGCAGCCGTCCGGCGGTGTCGATGACGAGCACGTCGGAGCCGGCGGACTTCGCCGCGGCAAGGGCGTCGAAGGCGAGGGAGGCGGCGTCCGCGCCGGGTTCGCGGGCGATCACCGAGGCGCCGGTGCGGCCGCCCCAGATCTTCAACTGCTCGATCGCGGCGGCGCGGAAGGTGTCGCCGGCGCACAGCGTCACCGACTTGCCTTCGCGGCCGAGCTTCATGGCGAGCTTGCCGATGGTGGTGGTCTTGCCGGAACCGTTGACACCGACCACCAGCACCACGTGCGGACGGTGCGACGAGGCGATGTCGAGGGGCTTGGCGACCGGCGCCAGCACCTTCTCGACCTCGGCGGCGAGCACGGAGCGCACCTCGTGGTCGGTGATCTCCTTGTCGTAGCGGTCGCGGCGTAGGGCGTCGGTGATCTTCGTCGCGGTGGCGAGGCCGAGATCGGCCTGGATCAGGATGTCCTCGAGCTCGTCCAGCGTGTCGTCGTCGAGCTTGCGCTTGGTGAAGATCGCCGAGATGCCGGAGCCGAGCGCCGTCGAGGTGCGCGACAGGCCGGTCTTGAGCTTCTGCCACCAGGTGGTCTTCTTCGGCGCCGCGTCTTCGACCGGCCGCGCCGGGGTGATCTCCAGCGGGGCGGGAGCCGGTTCCGGGGCTACTGCGAGCTCCGGCGCCGAGATCGCCTCGGGCGTCGCGGTGGTCTCGACCTCGGTCGGAACGGCTTCGGCGGAGGGGGGGGCGGGGGCCGGCACGGCGGCGGGCGGTGTCGGGCTCGTCTCGGTGGCGGTGGCGACGTCGGCGGTGGCCGGCGTCTCGGGTGTCGGTTCCGGCGCCGGTTCGGGCGCGGTCGGCGGGGTGGCGGCGGCGGGCGGCTGCTTGCCGCCGAACCACCGTCCGAACAGTCCGCGCTTATCGCCTTCGCTCATCTCGTCGCCTCGTCTTTCCGATCCGAAAGGGCCTCGGCTCGGAGACTTAAGCCATCCCGCGCCACGACGCGAGCCGCGACGATGTCGCCGGGCGGCAGATTGGAAACGCCGCCAGCCGCCACCCGGACAGGGACGAACTGTTCGGTATGGCCGAAGTCGTCCTTTTCGATCAGCACCCGCTCGACGGCGCCGAGGCGGGCTTCGAGATGGGCGACGGTCGCGGCTTCACCGGTGGCGCGCAGCCGGGCGGCGCGTTCCTTGACCACCGTCTTCTCCAGCCGCGGCATGCGCGCCGCCGGCGTGCCCGGCCGGGCGGAGAAAGGGAAGACGTGGGTGAAGGTGAGGCCGCAGTCGGCGATCAGGCGCAGCGTGTTGTCGAACATCGCGTCGGTCTCGGTCGGGAAACCGGCGATGAGGTCGGCGCCGAAGACGATGTCGGGGCGGCGCGCCTTCAGGTCGGCGCAGAAGCGCACCGCGTCGTCGCGCGCATGGCGGCGCTTCATGCGCTTGAGGATCAGGTCGTCGCCCGACTGCAGCGACAGATGGAGATGCGGCATCAGCCGCGGCTCGCCGGCGACGAGGTCGACGAGTTCGGGGTCGGCCTCCACCGAGTCGATCGAGGAGATGCGCAGCCGCTCGAGATCGGGCGCGTGGTGCAAGAGGCCGGCGACGAGCGATCCGAGCTTCGGTGCGCCCGGCAGGTCGCCGCCCCAGGAGGTGATGTCGACGCCGGTGAGCACCACCTCGCGATAGCCGCGCTCGGTCAGCCGCTTCACCTGCTCGACGACGGCGCCCGCCGGCACCGAGCGGGAATTGCCGCGGCCGTAGGGGATGATGCAGAAGGTGCAGCGGTGGTCGCAGCCGTTCTGCACCTGGACGAAGGCGCGGGTGCGCTCCTCGAAGCCGGCGACCATGTGGGACGCGGTCTCGCGCACCGAGAAGATGTCGTTGACCCGCACCTTCTCGGTCTCGGAGATGCCGAAATCGGCGAGTGCGGTCCAGCTCGACGCTTCGAGCTTGGCGTCGTTGCCGAGGACCAGATCGACCTCGGCCATCTCGGCGAATCTCTCCGGCTCGATCTGCGCGGCGCAGCCGGTGACGACGATGCGGGCGCCGGGGCGCTCGCGGCGGGTGCGGCGGATGGTCTGGCGGGCCTGACGGACGGCTTCCGCGGTCACCGCGCAGGTGTTGACGATGACGACGTCGTCGAGCCCGGCGGCGGCGGCCTGTTCGCGCATGGTTTCGGACTCGGCCGTATTCAAGCGGCAGCCGAGGGTGACGAGCTCGACGCTCACTCCGCCGCTCCACGGGTCGGCATCTCGATGCGTCGCCAGGTCAGCGTGTCGCGATCGAGCAGGCCCTCGAATTCGGTCTCGACCGGGCCGGTCATCATCACGTGGCCGTCGGCCTCGCGCCAATCGATGAGGAGATCGCCGCCGGGCAGGGTCACGGTGACGCGGCGGCCGGTGCGGCGGGTGCGGGCGGCGGCCACCGCGGCGGCGCAGGCGCCGGTGCCGCAGGCGCGGGTGATGCCGGCGCCGCGTTCCCACACCTTGAGGATCAGGCTCTCGCGGCCGGTGACGTGGGCGAGTGAGATGTTGGCGCGCTCGGGGAACATCGGGTGGTTCTCGAGCATCGGTCCCAGGCGCTCGAGATCGTAGGCCTCGACGTCGTCGACCCAGAAGATGGCGTGGGGGTTGCCCATCGAGACGCAGGAGGGCGAATGCAGGATCGGCTCGTCGATCGGGCCGATCTGCAACTCGATGGCGCGGGTGTCGGCGAAGGGTTCGGCGAGCGGGATCTCGTTCCACTTCAGCCGCGGCTCTCCCATGTCGACGGTGACCATCTCCGGTTCGCCGGCGTCGGAAGCGTAGAGCAGGCCGGCGCGGGTCTCGATGGTGACGTCGCTCTTGCCCTTCTCCTTCATCAGCACCGCGCCGATGCAGCGGGTGGCGTTGCCACAGGCGGAGACCTCGCCGCCGTCGGCGTTGTCGATGCGCATGAAGGCGTCGGCGCCGGCCGGCGACGTTTCGATGGTGATCATCTGATCGAAGCCGATCCCGGTCGTCCGGTCCGCCAGACGCGCGATCTCGGCCGGGGTCAGACGCGGGCTGCCGGCGCGCGCGTCGAACACCAGGAAGTCGTTGCCGAGCCCGTTCATCTTGCGAAAGGGGATGGCGGTGGTCATGGTCGCTCCTCGAGGGATCACCGTCGCTTCGCGGGTGTTCGGGCGTACAGGTTTCGGGCGCACACGAACATGCGGCCGGGCGAGGCCCGCCGGTGGTCTTCCGAACATATGGCGAAGATCGCCCGAAAAAGCCAGTCACGAGGACGTTTCGATGAGCGAATCCGCCGCCCCTGCGATCAATCCCCACGGCCATGGCCGCGCCTCCGACTGGGTCGAGCGTTTCCTTCCCGGCGTCGCGGCGAGCGGCACGGTGCTCGATCTCGCCTGTGGCGCCGGGCGGCACCTGCGCCGGGCGCTCACGCTCGGCCATCCGGTGGTGGGGCTCGACCGCGACGTCTCCGGCCTCGCCGATCTCGAAGGGCGCGGCGACGTCGAGATCGTCGTCCACGATCTCGAGGCGCCGGGCGGGCTCGATTTTCCCTGGGGGACGCGCCGCTTCGCCGGGGTGATCGTCACCAACTATCTGTTCCGGCCGCTGCTGACGCGTCTCGCCGATCTCGTCGCCGAGGACGGCATCCTGATCTACGAGACCTTCGCCCGCGGCCAGGAGCGTTTCGGCAAGCCGTCGAACCCGGACTTCATGCTGGCGCCGAACGAATTGTTGCGGCCGGAGACGCTCGGCGATCTCGTCGTCGTCGGGTTCGAGCAGGGCGAGCTGCCCGCGGAGTTCACCGTGACGCGGGCGCCGAAGATCGTCCAACGGCTGGCGGCGGTCGGACCGGAGCACCCCTGGGCCCACGCCGCGCCGCGCCGGCTCGGCGGGATCTGAAGACCCCGGACCGGCGTGTCGCGAGCGCGGTGAGGAGGTGGATCGGCGTCGTCTCGGTGCATCTCGGCGGGTCGCCGCCGCGGCCGTGCCCGCGACGTTCGGACGGGCGCGAAACCGGTGGAATTTCGTGCAAGCGCCTACCGAATGCGCCATGCTTCGGCCGATTTCGATTCGTACATCGGTCGTGTTTCAGGGGACCGATACAACCCGAAAGGTGTGCGATCATGCGCATGACCGCGAAGATGAGCGCCGCGGCGCTGTTCACCCTCGGCTCACTCGCCGCCTTGCCGGCGGTCGGCCTGGCGCAGGAAGCGGCGCCGAAGCCCGCGGAAGCTCCGGCCGCAGCCGCAGCCGCTCCCGCCGCGCCTGCTCCAGCTCCCGCAGCCGCCGAAGCGCCGAAGCCGGCCGCTCCGGCCGAGGTGGCGCCCGCCGCACCCGCACCCGCCGAGGCCGCGAAACCGGCCACCCCGGCTCCCGCCGAAGCCGCCAAGCCGGCTGAGCCCGCGCCTGCCGCGGAAGCCGCGAAGCCGGCAGCTCCTGCTCCTGCCGCCGCGCCCGCGGAAGCCGCCAAGCCGGCGGCCCCTGCGGAAGCCGGCAAGCCTGCGGCACCGGACGAGGCCGCCGCTCCGGCGCCGGACAGCGCCGAAGTCGCCCCGCCGGAAGAGGTCGATCTGCCGGAACGTCCGGTTCTCGCCATCGAGGGTCACGGCGCCTGGGAAGAGGCCGAGGACAAGCTCGGCAACGCCTTCGAACAGTTGGCGATCGCCGCCAAGAAGGCGGGGGTCAAGCCCGACGGTGCGCCGCTGGTCGAGTATGTCGAGAGCGACGAGAACGGCTTCTCCTTCGTGGTGATGCTGCCGGTCGACAAGGCGCCGGGCAAGGGCAAGCTGCCCAAGGGCGTCAAGGCCGACGTCTCGCCCGCCGGTCCGGCTCTGCGCTTCTCGCCGTCCGCCGCCGCCGACGATCTCGACGCGGTCTATTCCCGTATCGACGAATACCTCGCCGCCAACGGTCTCACCGTCACGGCGATGATCGAAGAATACGGCGAGGACGCCATCGCTTCGCCGGAAGATCGCGTCGTCGTCGACATCTACGTCTTCGTCGAGTGATCCGGCCGGTGAGCATCCTCACGGGGCGGGCGAAGATTGACTCTTCGCCCGCCCTTCTCTATGGAAGCGCGACTCTCGCCGACTTCGTCGTCGATCCCTCAGCCGACCGGGGCATCGGATAAGCCCCCGGAGGCGAACGTCCGCCAGCGCGTTGCGCCCGCGGGCGCGTTTTCGTTTGGGGATCGGTCGCGTCGTCGGTGCGTAGGCAACAACGGATCGAGCGACGAATGTTCGAGAACCTTTCGGAACGGTTGTCCGGGATTCTGGACAAGCTCACCCGCCGCGGCGCCCTCACCGAGGCCGACGTCGGCGAGGCGATGCGCGAGGTTCGCCGCGCCCTGATCGAGGCCGACGTCGCTCTCGACGTGGTCAAGTCCTTCACCGACAAGGTCAAACACCGCGCCGTCGGCCACGAGGTGCTGCGCTCGGTCACCCCCGGCCAGCAGGTCATCAAGATCGTCCACGACGTCCTCGTCGAGACGTTGGGGTCGACCGCCAAGCCGATCGATCTCGACGCGCCGGCGCCGGTCACCATCATGATGGTCGGCCTCCAGGGCTCGGGTAAGACGACGACCACCGCCAAGATCGGCAAGCGGCTCTCCGAGCGGGCCAAGGCCAAGGTGCTGCTCGCCTCGCTCGACACCCGCCGTCCGGCGGCGCAGGAGCAGTTGCGCGTCCTCGGCGAGCAGAACCAGATCGATACGCTGCCGATCGTCGCCGGCCAGACGCCGGTGCAGATCGCCGAGCGCGCCCAGATGGCCGCCCGTCTCGGCGGCTACGACGTCGTCATCCTCGATACCGCCGGCCGCATCCACATCGACGAGCCGCTGATGCTCGAGATGGCGGAGATCAAGAAGGTCGGCAAGCCGCACGAGATCCTGCTGGTCGCCGACGCGCTGACCGGCCAGGACGCGGTCCATCTCGCCCGCTCGTTCGACGAGCGGGTCGGCATCACCGGCATCGTGCTCACCCGTATGGACGGCGACGGCCGCGGCGGCGCGGCGCTGTCGATGCGCGCGGTGACCGGCAAGCCGATCAAGCTGGTCGGCGTCGGCGAAAAGGCCGACGCGCTCGAGGACTTCGATCCGGCGCGCATCGCCGGCCGTATCCTCGGCATGGGCGACATCGTCGCGCTGGTCGAGAAGGCGGCGGCCGAGATCGACATCAAGAAGGCGGCCGACATGGCCGCCAAGATGAAGAAGGGTCAGTTCGACCTGGACGATCTCGCCGATCAGCTCGGGCAGATGAAGAAGCTCGGCGGCATGAAGGGCATCATGGGAATGCTGCCCGGCATGGGCAAGCTCAAGGGCCAGCTCGACGGCTTCGACGAGAAGGTCTTCGACCGCCAGATCGCCATCATCCGCTCGATGACCGCCAAGGAGCGCCGCAAGCCGGAGATCCTCGCGGCCAGCCGCAAGCGCCGCATCGCGAGCGGCTCCGGCACCAGGGTCGAGGAGATCAACAAGCTCCTCAAGATGCATCGCCAGATGGCCGACATGATGAAGGCGATGGGCAAGAAGAAGGGCGGCCTGTTCGGTGGCCTCGGCGGGCTCCTCGGCGGCGGCATGCCGCAGATGGATCCGGCCGAGCTCGAGGCGATGGCCAAGTCCGGGCAGATGCCGCAGCTCCCCCCCGGTCTCGGCGGGATGGGCGGCATGCCGACCCTGCCCAAGGGCATGGGGATGCCGGGCATGGGTCTGCCGAAGGGGCCGCTGCCGCCCGGCTTCCGGAAGAAGTGAGGTTTCCCGCTTTCTCCTCGCGGGGTCGCTCGAGGCGGGCCGCGGGGGAGGAGCGCGAGAGTTTCGGAATTCCCGGAGGTTCGCCTCCGGTCACAGGACAGAACATCGAAGGAAAGGAACCGAGCCCATGTCGCTCAAGATCCGTCTCGCCCGTGGTGGCTCCAAGAAGCGCCCGTTCTATCGCATCGTCGTCGCCGACGCCCGCAGCCCCCGCGACGGCCGCTTCATCGAGAAGGTCGGCACCTACAACCCGATGCTCGCCAAGGACTCGGCCGATCGCGTGACCCTCGTCACCGAGCGCCTCACCCACTGGCTCTCCGTCGGCGCCCAGCCGACCGACCGTGTGGCCCGTTTCCTCGACGCCGCCGGCCTGATGAAGCGCGCGCCGCGCAACAACCCGCAGCAGGCCGAGCCGGGCAAGAAGGCCCAGGAGCGCGCCGCCGAGAAGGCCAAGAAGGCCGAAGCCGCCGCCGACGCGGCCGAGTGATCGGTGCGAAGCGGAGTGAGTGACGATGAGCGGTGATGATCGGGTCCTCGTCGGACAGGTCGGGGCCGCTCACGGCATCCGCGGCGAGGTGAGGGTCAAATCCTTCACCGATCCGATCGATGCGATCGCCGACTACGGTCCGCTCTCGAGCTCCAAGGGTGGGCGGCTCACCATCGACCGGATGCGCGACCAGGGCACCATGCTCGTCGTGAAGTTCCGCGAGGTGGCCGACCGCACCGCGGCCGAGAAGCTCAACGGCGCCGAGCTCTTCGTCGACCGCTCCGCTCTGCCGGAGCCCGAAGACGACGAGACCTTCTACCACACCGACCTGATCGGGCTCGCGGTGGTGGACGAGGCGGGAAAGCGGCTCGGCGAGGTCGTCGCGGTGCCGAGCTTCGGCGCCGGCGATCTGCTCGAAGTCCGGCCCGCCGAAGGGACGAGCTTCTACCTGCCGTTCACGCTGGCCTGCGTGCCGGTGGTGGACGTGAAGGGTGGACGCGTCGTCGTCACGCCGCCGGAGGGCTTCTTCCGCGAGGAGAAGCCGGAGGCGGGCGAGGACGGCGCGGAGGGCGAGGAGACGTGACCGGCTTCGCCGCCACGGTTCTGACCCTCCATCCGGAGATGTTCCCGGGACCACTCGGGGTGTCTCTGGCGGGCAAGGCGCTCACCAAGGGCCTGTGGTCGCTCGACACGGTGCAGATCCGCGACTTCGCGGAAGGCAAGCACCGGTCGGTCGACGACACGCCGGCGGGCGGCGGTCCGGGGATGGTGCTGCGCGCCGACGTGGTCGCCAAGGCGATCGACTCGGTGGCGGCGGACGACCGACCCCGGCTGCTGATGAGCCCGCGGGGGAGGCCGCTCTCGCAGGAGTTCGTCCGCGAACTCGCGGCGGGACCGGGCGTGGTGGTCCTGTGCGGGCGCTTCGAAGGCGTCGACGAACGGGTGATCGAAGGACGCGGGCTGATCGAGGTGTCGATCGGCGACTACGTCCTCTCCGGTGGCGAGATCGCCGCCATGGTGCTCCTCGATGCGGCCGTCCGGCTGATCGACGGGGTGATGGGCAAGCTGGAATCCGGTTCGGAGGAGAGCTTCGAGACCGGGCTCCTGGAATACCCGCACTACACCCGGCCGCAGGTCTGGGAGGGGCGGACCATCCCGGAGGTGCTGACCTCGGGAGATCATGCGGCGATCGCCCGTTGGAAGCGGGGGGAAGCCGAGCGGATCACCCGCGAGCGGCGCCCCGATCTCTGGAACCGTCCCCGGCCAGCCGGGGGAAGCGAAAAGTGACGAATCGCGCGCCGCGAACGCCTCGAGTCGACGACGGGGGCATGACAAGCGGCGAGACATCGAGTATAGGCAACGCAACTTTCCGAACAGGTGACCCATGAACATCATCGAACAGCTCGAGAAGGAGCAGGCTGCGGCCATCGCCGAGAAGCGCAAGCTCCCCGAATTCGCCCCCGGTGACACCGTCCGCGTCAACGTCCGTGTCGTCGAAGGCAACCGCACCCGTGTGCAGGCCTACGAGGGCGTCTGCATCGCGCGCGCCGGCTCGGGCCTCAACGAGAGCTTCACCGTCCGCAAGATCTCCTACGGCGAGGGCGTCGAGCGCGTCTTCCCGTGCTACTCGCCGCTGGTCGAGGGCGTGGACGTGGTGCGTCGCGGCAAGGTCCGTCGCGCCAAGCTCTACTACCTGCGTGGCCTCACCGGTAAGGCCGCTCGTATCGTCGAGCGTCAGGAGAAGAAGACCGTCGCCGCCGCCGAGTGATCGGGCGCACGGGATCTTTCCGAAGATCTTCGAGAGGCCGGGAGCGATCCCGGCCTCTTCGTATTTTCCGCGGCGTGTCGGGCGGCGACGGGCTCATACCGAGCCCATGAAGTTCTGACCTGTTCAGAACTTCATGGGCGATGGCAAGCCCGAACGGGCGTCGGCCGGTCAGGCCGTAACGCTGATGAATTTCGGACGAGTCCGAAATTCATCAGCCCGGTATCAGAGGGTCTCGGCCGACTCGTGCCGCGCCTCTTCGAGCGCCAGGGCGGGGCGGAAGACCGGGGCGGTGCGCAGGCGGCCACCGACGCGCTGGGGGATGCCCTGATAGAGCTGCTTGGTCGCCTCGACCACCAGGAGGCCGGCGAAGCCGGGCCAGGTGCGGGTGCCGAAGCGCTCCAGCGTCGCCGCCGAGCGCATCGCGAGGCGCCGGGTCGAGGGCAGCATGTAGAGGGCGCCGCGCCAGTCGATCGGCGAGAACAGGGCGTCCTTGAGCGCCGTGTCGAGCTGGCCCTGGGTGAAAGGACGGCCGAAACCGAAAGGCGTCGTCTCGAGCCGGGCCCAGAGGCCGATACGGTTGGGCACCACGGCGATCAGCCGGCCGCCCGGCGCCATCACCCGCCAGACCTCGCGCAACACCTCGCCGGGATCGTCCGCCGTCTCGAGGGCGTGGACGAGCAGCATCCGGTCGATGGAACTGTCGGGCAGCGGCAGGGCGCATTCGTCGACGAGGGCGGTGGCCGAGGGGCCCTCGGAGGGCCAGTTCACCACGCCCTGGCGGGCCGGCATGAAGCCGATCACCCGCTCGGCCCGGCCGAGGAAGGGGCGCAGGAACGGCGTTGCGTAACCGAGGCCGAGGACGCGGTCGCCGGAGACCTTCGGCCACATCTCGACGAGCTTGGCGCGAAGATGCCGGCGCACCAGCGTGCCGAGCGGCCCGCCGTAGAAGTTCCTCAGATCGACGACGTCGACGTACATCGCGTGGGTTCCGTGCGCGGATCGGTCTTCCGTTCGGAGCGAACGATCGCCATCCTGTCAGGAGAATGTTAGTCGAAGGTGGACGACGGGGCGAGCGACCCGCCGTCACAAGCTCGGACCGAGGAGACGTGCCCGACGATGATCGAGATCCGCCAGTTCCCCGCCCGCGACGACAATTATGCCGTCCTCGTCCACGACACGGAGTCGGGCGCCACCGCCACGATCGACGCGCCGGAGGAAGAAGCGATCCTCGATGCGCTGGAGGAGACCGGCTGGCGGCTCACCGACATCTTCGTCACCCATCACCACTACGACCACATCGAGGCGGTGAAGGCGCTGAAGGATCGCTTCGGCGCGCGCGTCGTCGCTTCCGTCTACGACACCGAGAAGGGGCGGGTGCCGGAGGTCGATCGGGCGGTGGGCGACGGCGAGCACATCTTCCTCGGCAAGACGCGGGTCGATGTTTTCGCGGTGCCCGGCCATACGCTCGGCCACGTCGCCTATCACATCCCCTCCGCTCATGCCCTCTTCGCCGGCGACACGCTGTTCGCGCTCGGCTGCGGGCGGCTGTTCGAAGGGACGGCGGCCGAGATGTGGGCGTCGCTGAAGAAGCTCCGGGCGCTGCCGGGCGAGACGATGGTCTATTGCGGCCACGAATACACGCAAGGAAACGCCCGTTTCGCTCTGACCATCGAGCCGCAGTCGTCGGCGCTGGCGCGCCGCGCCAAGGAGATCGACGCGGCTCGCGATCAGGGGTTGGCGACGGTGCCCTCGCGGCTCGCCGACGAGATCGCCACCAACCCGTTCCTGCGGGCCGACGTCGCGGAAGTGAAGTCGGCGATCGGCATGTTGGAGGCCTCGGACGAGGCGGTCTTCGCCGAGATCCGCGAACGCAAGAATCGCTTCTGATCGCTCCTCGGAGGTGCCGATGATGCCGCCCGCCGATCTCTCCGCGGTCGAGGTGATCCGCCTGCTCGATCTCGCGCCGCACCCGGAGGGTGGGCATTTCCGCGAGACCTTCCGCGATCGCACGGGACCCGACGGGCGGGCGCGGTCGACGGCGATCTATTTTCTGCTGGCGGCCGACGAGGTGTCGCATTGGCACCGGGTCGACGCGGTGGAGACCTGGCACTGGTACGGGGGCGCGCCCCTTGCTCTCACCGTCTCGGAGAACGGCCACGACGCCTGGAGCCTGCATCTCGGGCCGGATCTGGCGAGCGGCCAGCGGCCCCAGGCGGTGGTGCCGAAGGATGCCTGGCAGAGCGCCGTCAGCCTCGGGCGCTGGACGCTCGTCGGCTGCACGGTGGCGCCGGGGTTCGAGTTCGCCGGGTTCGAGATGGCGCCGCAGGACTGGCGGCCGAGCCCGCGGCCGTCACGGCTGGGCTGATGTCTTGCGGCGCAGCAGCAGGTCCTTGGAGGCGATCATCGCGCCGAGGGTGATGGCGACCGCGGCGAAGCCGACCGGCGCGGAGAAGGTGCCCCAGCCGGCGAGGATCAGCAGCAGGGTGGAGACGAGCGGCGAGAGATAGCTCGCCGCGCCGAGCACCTGGATGTCGCCGCGCTTGACGCCGTGGTCCCAGACGAAGAAGGCGAGGCCGACGGGGAAGAGGCCGAGGCCGACGACGGCGGCCCATTGCAGCGGGCCATCGGGCCACACCGTCTCCTCGAAGGCGAGATGGCAGGGGACCGAGAGCGCCGCGGTCGCCAAACAGAATCCGGCGACGGTGGCGGTCGGGACGGCGCCGAGGCGGCGCGACAGGATCGAATAGCCGGCCCAGGTCACCGCCGAACCGACCGCGGCGAGATAGCCGAGGACATGGGCCGGATCGATGTCGAGGCCGCGGCCGCGGGTGACGATGGCGCCGGCGCCGAGGAGGCCGAGCAGGGCGCCGATCACGTGATGGGGCCGCAGCCGCTCGCCCGGCAAGAGGCCGGAGAAGACGACGATGAGCAGCGGCCACAGGTAGTTGACGAGGTTCGCCTCGACCGGCGGGGCGAGCCGCAGCGAGGTGAAGTAGAAGGCGTGGAAGCCGAAGAGGCCGCCGATGCCGAGCGCCCAGACCTTCCAGGGTTGGCGCAGCACCGCGAGACGGCCGGTGACGGCGAGCCACAGGGTCGCGGTCAGGCCGGAGATGGCGAAGGCCATGGCGGTCATCTGGAAGGCCGGCACCCGACCGGAGGTGGCGGTCAGGAGACCGAGGGCCGACCACATCAGGATGGCGGTGAGGCCGATCAGCGTGGCGAGGGTGCGTGGCGACATGGGGCGCGCGAGCCTCGTGAAACGGGTTGCGGCGGTTCGCTTCGCGATGCCGGAAAAGGAAAAGGCGCCTCCGAGGGTCTCGGACGCGCCTTCGTCTGGCCCGAGATCGCCGGATCAGCGGGTCGGGACGGGCTTCTCGCCGCGGTAGTCGTAGAAGCCGCGCTGGGTCTTGCGACCGAGCCAGCCGGCCTCGACGTACTTCACCAGGAGCGGGCAGGGGCGGTACTTCGAATCCGCCAGACCCTCGTAGAGCACCTGCATGATCGACAGGCAGGTGTCGAGGCCGATGAAGTCGGCGAGCTGCAGCGGGCCCATCGGGTGATTGGCGCCGAGCCGCATGGCGGTGTCGATGGCGTCGACCGAGCCCACGCCCTCGTAGAGCGTGTAGATCGCCTCGTTGATCATCGGCAG
>NZ_DAIPZB010000074.1:0-16178 GCF_036782435.1 Pinisolibacter sp.
CTCAACGAGGACGTGAACGAGGAGTGGATCTCCGACAAGACCCGCCACGTCGTCGACGGCCTCAAGACCCAGCGTCTCGATCGGCCCTACGTCCGCGTCGGCGGCAAGCTCACCGCTTCGACATGGCCGCACGCCCTCGGCGTCGTCGCCGAGAAGCTGAAGGGCACGGATCCGAAGAAGGTCGGCATCGTCGTCGGCGACTTCGCCTCTGCCGAAGAGCTCTTCGCGGTGAAGTCCCTGGCCGACGCCCTCGGCATCGCCAACCTCGACGGCCGCGCCGACGGCTCGTGCCTCGACGGTGCGGCCGGCCGCGGATCCTACCTCTTCAACGCCACCATCGCCGGCATCGAAGCCGCCGACGCCATCCTGATCGTGGGTTCCAACCCGCGGCTCGAGGCGCCGGTGCTCAACGCCCGCATCCGCAAGCGCTGGCGCAGGGGCGGTTGCACGATCGGCGTCATCGGCGAAGAGGCCGATCTCAACTACGCCTACAATTTCCTCGGTGAGGGCCCGAACGCGGTGGCGAACCTCGCCTCCGGCAACAACGGCTTCCTCGAGGTGCTGAAGGGCGCTTCGAAGCCGCTGATCCTCGTCGGCAACGCCGTCACCGCCCGCGACGACGGCCCGGCCGTGATCGCGGCGCTGGCCAAGCTCGCCGTCGACGTCGGTGCGGCCACGGCCGAGTGGAACGGCTTCTCGATCCTGCACACCGCCGCGAGCCGCGTCGCCGCGCTCGATCTCGGTGTGGTGCCGGGTGAGGGCGGTCTTTCGACCAGGGACATCCTCGCCGGCTGCGCCTCGGGCGCGATCGAGACGCTGATCCTGGTCGGCGCCGACGAGATCGACACCTCGAAGCTCGGCTCGACCTTCGTCGTCTATCTCGGCACCCACGGCGACGCCGGCGCGCATCGCGCGGACGTCATCTTGGCCGGTGCGGCCTACACCGAGAAGTCCGGCACCTGGGTCAACACCGAGGGTCGCGTTCAGGTCGGCGCCCGTGCGGCCTTCCCGGTCGGCGACGCGCGCGAAGACTGGGCGATCTTCAGGGCGCTCTCGGCGCTCGTCGGCAAGACGCTGCCCTTCGACAGTCTGGCGCAGCTGCGCGCAGCGCTCGAAGCGGCGCATCCGACCTATGCCGGGGTCGACGAAATCGCGGCAGGCCACCATGAAGACGTCGCGAAGCTCGCGGCCGGCGCCGGTGGCGCGCTCGCCGGGGCCGACTTCGTCTCGCCGGTGACCGACTTCTATCTGACCAACCCGATCGCGCGTGCCTCGGCGATCATGGCCGAATGCTCGAAGCTCGCCGCGGCTCGCGTCGCGGCGGCGGCGGAATGAGGGGGAGAGCGTGATGGCGTCGTTCTGGGCCGACTATCTCTGGCCTCTCATCATCATCGCGGCGCAGTCGCTGCTGCTGATGGTCGTTCTCCTGGTGCTCATCGCCTACATCCTCTACGCCGACCGCAAGATCTGGGCGGCGGTGCAGATGCGGCGCGGTCCCAACATCGTCGGCCCGTGGGGACTGTTCCAGTCCTTCGCCGACATGATCAAGTTCGTGCTCAAGGAGCCGACGATCCCGGCTTCGGCCAACAAGGGCATCTTCCTGCTGGCGCCGCTCGTCTCGGCGACGGTGGCGCTCGGCGCCTGGGCGGTGATCCCGGTGGCCGACGGTTGGGTGGTGTCGAACATCAACGTCGGCATCCTCTACATCATGGCGATCTCGTCGCTCGGCGTGTACGGCACGATCATGGGCGGCTGGGCGTCGAACTCGAAGTATCCGTTCCTGTCGGCGTTGCGCTCGGCGGCGCAGATGGTCAGCTACGAGGTCTCCATCGGCTTCGTGATCATCACCGTGCTGCTCTGCGTCGGTACGCTCAATCTCTCCGAGATCGTGCGCTACCAGCAGGACCACGGCCTCGCCCACATGCTCGGCATTCCCTGGGCGTCGTTCCTGAACTGGTACTGGCTGCCACTGTTCCCGATGTTCGTGATCTTCTTCATCTCGGCGCTGGCCGAGACGAACCGCCCGCCGTTCGATCTGGCGGAAGCGGAATCCGAACTCGTGGCCGGCTTCATGGTCGAGTACGGCTCCACGCCCTACATGGTGTTCATGCTGTCGGAGTACGTGGCGATCACGGTCCAGTGCGCCATGACGACGATTCTGTTCATGGGCGGATGGCTGCCGCCGTTCGACTTCGCACCCTTCACCTGGGTGCCGGGCATCGTCTGGTTCACGCTGAAGTCGCTGCTCGTCTTCTTCATGTTCGCCATGGCGAAGGCGATCGTGCCGCGCTACCGCTACGACCAGCTGATGCGTCTCGGGTGGAAGGTCTTCCTGCCGCTGTCGCTGGGCATGGTGGTGATCGTCGCGGCTGTTCTGCAGGTGATGGGCTGGGCGCCCTGAGCCTGCCGCAGGGAAGGGGAGGGACGGCATGGAACTGTCTCTCGCCGGTCTGATCGGAGCCCTCGTCGGGCTGATGATCGGGGTGATCGATTTCGGCTTCGTCGCGATGCTGTTGCGGCGGGCCTTCGAGAAGGGGACCGGCTCGACCGGGGTGATCCGCCGCGCGGAGACCCTCGAGACGGTCCTGAAAGTGGCCTTCGTGGTCAACGCACTGGTCTTCGCCGGCCTCGGGTATTGGTTCGGCGCCACCATGGGCGGTTGATCGCGGCAGTGAACCTGACGAACCCCGGGCGACCGGGGAGAGGAAGCGGGTGGAAGATGAGACTCGATCGGGCAGCGAAGTCCTTGTTCCTGAAGGAGTTCGTATCGGCGTTCTTCCTGTCGATGCGCTACTTCTTCGCGCCCAAGGCGACCTTGAACTACCCCTTCGAAAAGGGTGCGGTCTCGCCGCGGTTCCGCGGTGAGCATGCGCTGCGCCGTTATCCCAACGGCGAAGAGCGCTGCATCGCCTGCAAGCTGTGCGAAGCCATCTGTCCGGCCCAGGCGATCGTCATCGAGGCGGCGCCGCGCGGCAACGACCAGACGCGGCGCACCACGCGCTACGACATCGACATGGTGAAGTGCATCTACTGCGGCTTCTGCCAGGAGGCCTGTCCGGTCGACGCCATCGTCGAGGGGCCGAACTTCGAGTTCGCCACAGAGACGCGCGAGGAACTCTACTACGACAAGGCCAAGCTGCTCGCCAACGGCGAGCGCTGGGAGCGCGAGATCGCTCGCAACATCGAAATGGATGCGCCCTACCGCTGAGATGCGGCCGGGCGGGATGCCGCCCATGGCCGTCGGGGATGACCGATGATCCTGAAAGCCCTCTTCTTCTACCTCTTCGCGGCGATGACCGTCGGGTCGGCCTTCATGGTCATCTCGGCGCGCAACCCGGTCCATTCGGTGCTGTTCCTGATCCTAGCCTTCTTCAATGCGGCGGGGCTCTTCGTGCTGATGGGCGCCGAGTTCCTGGCGATGCTGCTGGTGGTCGTCTACGTCGGCGCGGTGGCGGTGCTGTTCCTCTTCGTCGTGATGATGCTCGACGTCGACTTCACCGAACTGCGCGAGGGGTTCCTGCAGTATCTGCCGATCGGCTCGGTGATCGGTCTGGTGCTCCTCGCCGAGCTCCTGATGGTGGTCGGCGGCTGGGCGATCGACCCGGGTCTGGTCGGCAAGGGTGCGGTGCCCTACGCCGCCGGTTCCGGCAACGTCCAGGCGATCGGCGAGGTGCTCTACACCAAGTACGTCTATTTCTTCCAGGGGGCGGGTCTCGTCCTCCTGGTGGCGATGATCGGCGCGATCGTGCTGACGCTGCGCCACAAGCCCTTCGTCAAGCGGCAGGACATCTCCGAGCAGGTGGCGCGCGGTCCCGCGACCGCCATCGAGATCGTCCACGTGGAAACGGGCAAGGGAATGTGAGGAGTGCCGGCCGGGCGACCGGCCGGGTGCTCGGTCCGCGGGCGAGAGGGTCGCGCGCGGGGGTCGGTCGAGGTGAGATCCGGGTGAACCGGGCTCCTCGGGCAAGACGGGGGAAGTCATGGAAATCGGCTTGTCGCACTACCTCTCGGTGGCCGCGATCCTGTTCACGCTGGGGGTGTTCGGCATCTTCCTCAACAGGAAGAACGTCATCGTCATCCTCATGTCGGTCGAGCTGATCCTTCTCGCCGTCAACATCAACTTCGTCGCCTTCTCCGCCGCGCTGGGTGACCTCGTCGGCCAGATCTTCGCCATGCTGATCCTGACCGTCGCGGCCGCCGAAGCGGCGATCGGTCTGGCGATCCTGGTGGTCTTCTTCCGCAACCGCGGCTCGATCGCGGTGGAAGACGTCAACGTCATGAAGGGGTGAGCGGTCTCATGTTCACGGCGATCGTCTTTCTCCCGCTCCTCGGCTTCCTGATCGCAGGCGCCATGACGCTGCTGCCCTACGGCGCCGCCCCGATGGGCGCGGCCAACCTGGGCCACGGCGCGCATGGGCACGATGCTCACGGCCACGACGACGACCACGGCCATGGCCATGGCCATGGTCACGAGCACCACGAGGCGAAGGCGCTGGCGCGTCCCGCCGAACTCGTCACCTCCGGCTTTCTGATCGTCGCCGCGCTCCTCTCCTGGGTCGCCTTCGTCCAAGTCGGTCTCGGCGATCATCACGGCGCCTT
The DNA here is from genome assembly GCF_036782435.1 of Pinisolibacter sp. Lineage (NCBI taxonomy): Bacteria > Pseudomonadati > Pseudomonadota > Alphaproteobacteria > Hyphomicrobiales > Ancalomicrobiaceae > Pinisolibacter > Pinisolibacter sp. Next base: position 4,600 of record NZ_DAIPZB010000074.1, read on the forward strand.
CAAGGTGCCGCTCCTGCCGTGGATCCACACCGCCGGCCTGTCGGTCGACTGGTCGATCCGCGTCGACACGCTGACCGCGGTCATGCTGGTGGTGGTCAACACCGTCTCGGCGCTCGTCCACGTCTATTCGATCGGCTACATGAGCCACGATCCCGACCGGCCGCGCTTCTTCGCCTATCTGTCGCTGTTCACCTTCGCCATGCTGATGCTGGTGACCTCCGACAATCTGGTGCAGATGTTCTTCGGCTGGGAAGGCGTCGGTCTCGCCTCCTACCTCTTGATCGGCTTCTGGTTCCAGAAGCCCTCGGCCAACGCCGCCGCGATCAAGGCCTTCGTCGTCAACCGCGTCGGCGACTTCGGCTTCATCCTCGGCATCTTCGGCGTGTTCTGGCTGTTCGGCACCATCGACTACGACACGATCTTCGCGTCGGCCGGCTCGATGAAGGGCAAGGAGATCGTCTTCCTCGGCTGGCACGTCGACGCGATGACGACGCTGTGCCTGCTCCTGTTCCTCGGTGCGATGGGCAAGTCGGCGCAGTTCCTGCTGCACACCTGGTTGCCGGACGCGATGGAGGGCCCGACGCCGGTCTCCGCCCTGATCCACGCCGCGACCATGGTCACCGCCGGCGTCTTCATGGTGGCGCGCCTGTCGCCGCTGTTCGAGCAGTCGCCGACGGCGCTCACCGTCGTCACCCTGGTCGGTGCGCTCACCGCCTTCTTCGCCGCGACCGTCGGTCTGGTGCAGAACGACATCAAGCGCATCATCGCCTATTCGACCTGCTCGCAGCTGGGCTACATGTTCGTCGGCCTCGGCGTCGGTGCCTACGGGGCGGGTATCTTCCACCTCTTCACCCACGCCTTCTTCAAGGCGCTCCTGTTCCTCGGTGCCGGCTCGGTGATCCATGCGGTCTCCGGTGAGCAGGACATCCGCAACATGGGCGGGCTGAAGAGCCACATCAAACTCACCTACGCGATGATGATCGTCGGCACGCTGGCGCTGACCGGCGTCGGCATCCCCGGCACGCCGTTCGGCTTCGCCGGCTACAACTCCAAGGACGCGATCATCGAAGCGGCCTTCGTCGGCGGGAACGCCGTCGCCGGTCTCGCCTTCGCGCTCCTGGTGATCGCCGCGCTGTTCACCTCGTTCTACTCCTGGCGCCTGATCTTCAAGACCTTCTGGGGCGCCCCGCGCGCTTCGAAGGAGGTCATGGAGCACGTCCACGAGAGCCCGTCGGTGATGACGGTGCCGCTGATGGTGCTCGCCACCGGTGCGGTGCTCGCCGGCATGGTGTTCACCGGCCTGTTCATCGGCCACGAGTACGGCGAGTTCTGGAAGGGCGCGCTGTTCACCGACGCGAACAACCACGTGCTCGAGCACATGCACCATGTGCCGACCTGGGTGAAGTTCGCGCCCTTCGTGGCGATGCTGACCGGTCTGATCGTCGCCTACTGGTTCTACGTCGCCGCGCCGTCGGTGCCGGAGAAGCTGGCGGAGACGATGCCCGGTCTGCATCGCTTCCTGCTCAACAAGTGGTACTTCGACGAGCTCTACGACTTCCTGTTCGTGAACCCGGCGAAGAAGCTCGGCCGCTTCCTGTGGAAGGAGGGTGACGGGCGCGTCATCGACGGGTTCGGGCCGGACGGCGTGTCGGCGCGGGTCGTCGACGTCACGAACCGCGTCGTCGCGCTGCAGTCGGGCTACGTCTACCACTACGCCTTCGCCATGCTGATCGGTGTCGCGGCGCTGGTGACCTATGTGATGTTCGGGGGAGTTCGGTGATGGGCAATTCACTGCTCACGATCGTCACGTTCCTGCCGCTGGTCGGCGTGCTGTTCCTCGCGCTGGTGCGCGGCGACGACGAGGTGGCGAAGCGCAACATCCGGGTGATCGCGCTGATCACCACGGTGGTGACCTTCCTGGTGTCGCTCCTGATCTGGAGCCGGTTCGATCCCTCGAACCCGGGCTTCCAGATGGTGGAGAAGTCGACCTGGCTCGGTGGTCTGTTCAACTACCACATGGGCGTCGACGGCATCTCCGTCGCCTTCGTGATCCTGACCACCTTCCTCATGCCCTTCTGCATCCTCGCCTCCTGGGACAGCGTGCAGAACCGGGTGAAGGAGTACATGATCGCCTTCCTGGTGCTCGAGACGCTGATGATCGGCGTCTTCACCGCGCTCGATCTGATGCTCTTCTACGTCTTCTTCGAGGCCGGCCTCATTCCGATGTTCATCATCATCGGCGTGTGGGGTGGACCGCGTCGCGTCTACGCCTCGTTCAAGTTCTTCCTCTACACCCTGCTCGGCTCGGTGCTGATGCTCATCGCCATGCTGGCGATGTACTTCCAGGCCGGCACCGCCGACATCCCGACGCTCTTGCAGCACAACTTCCCGGCCACCCTGCAGACCTGGGCCTTCCTCGCCTTCTTCGCCTCTTTCGCGGTGAAGATGCCGATGTGGCCGGTCCACACCTGGCTGCCCGACGCCCACGTCGAGGCGCCGACGGCCGGTTCGGTGATCCTGGCGGGCATCCTCCTGAAGATGGGCGGCTACGGCTTCCTGCGCTTCTCGATCCCGATGTTCCCGCTGGCGTCGGAGTACTTCCAGCCGATGATCTTCACCCTCTCGGTGGTGGCGATCGTCTACACCTCGCTGGTGGCGCTGGCGCAGGAGGACATCAAGAAGCTGATCGCCTATTCGTCGGTCGCCCACATGGGCTACGTGACCATGGGCATCTTCACGCTCAACGCCGCCGGTCTCCAGGGCGCCATCTTCCAGATGATCTCCCACGGCTTCGTGTCGGGCGCGCTGTTCCTCTCGGTCGGCGTCATCTACGACCGCATGCACACCCGCGACATCGCCGCCTACGGCGGTCTGGTGAACCGGATGCCGTGGTACGCCGTGGCCTTCCTGGTGTTCACCATGGCCAACGTCGGCCTGCCGGGCACCTCGGGCTTCGTCGGCGAGTTCCTCACCCTGCTCGGCGCCTATCGCGCCAACACCTGGGTGGCGCTGTTCGCCGCGTCCGGCGTGATCCTGTCGGCCGGTTATGCGCTGTGGCTGCTGGCTCGGGTGATGAACGGCAAGCTCGAAAAGCCGTCGCTCCAGGGCATCCTCGACCTCGACTGGCGCGAGCGCATCGTCGTCGTGCCGCTGGTCCTGGTGACGATCTTCTACGGTGTCTATCCGGCGCCGGTGCTGAACGCTTCGGAAGCCTCGGTGCAGGCGCTGGTGACCAAGACGCAGGCGGCGATCGCCGCCGCCGGCAAGGTCGCGGCGCTGGTCGCCAACTGAGAGACGAGGGGAGGGGGATCCCCCCCTCTCGACGACAGAAGATGGACGAACCGCGGCGGGTGAACCCCGCGGGGATGTGACGACAGGGGCTGTGAGGCCGACATGACACTCGATCTGATGCCGGTGATGCCGGAGATCCTCCTCGCGATCGGCGCGCTGGCGCTTCTCATGCTCGGCGTCTTCGTCGGCGAGAAGTCGGTCGGCGTGGTGACCTGGGGCGCCGTGCTCGCCCTCGTCGTCGCGTTGGTGTGGGTGCTGGTCGGACCGACCTCGGCGTCGGCCTTCGGTGGCACCTTTGTCGTCGACCCCTTCTCCACCTTCATGAAGGTGCTGGCGCTGGTCGGTTCGGCCACCGCGATCGTGCTGTCGGCGCGACCGGCGGCGACCGACAAGTGGGGGCGCTTCGAGTATCCGGTACTGGTGGTGCTCGCCACCGTCGGCATGATGGCGATGATCTCGGCCAACGACCTGATCTCGCTCTATCTCGGCCTCGAGCTGCAGTCGCTCGCCCTCTACGTCGTCGCCTCGATCGATCGCGACAATCTGAAGTCGACGGAAGCGGGCCTGAAGTACTTCGTCCTCGGCGCGCTCTCCTCGGGCATGCTGCTCTACGGCGCGTCGATGCTCTACGGCTTCACCGGCCACACCGGCTTCCCGGAGATCGCGGCGCATCTGAAGGCGCACGGCGTGTCGCTCGGCCTGGTCTTCGGCCTCGTCTTCGTGCTCGCCGGCCTCGCCTTCAAGATCTCGGCCGTGCCGTTCCACATGTGGACGCCCGACGTCTACGAGGGCGCGCCGACCCCGGTCACCGCCTTCTTCGCCGGTGCGCCGAAGGTCGCCGCCTTCGCGCTGGTGATCCGCGTCGTCGCCGAGGCGCTCGGACCGGCGGGCCACAACTGGCAGCAGATCATCGTCTTCATCGCCTTCGCCTCGATGGCGCTCGGCGCCTTCGCCGGTATCGGCCAGACCAACATCAAGCGCCTGATGGCCTATTCGTCGATCGGTCACATGGGCTACGCGCTGGTCGGTCTCGCCGCCGGCACCGTGCAGGGCATCGCCGGCGTGTCGATCTATCTCGCCATCTATCTGGTGACGACGCTCGGCACCTTCGCGCTGATCCTGTCGATGCGCCGTGACGGCAAGGCGGTCGAGGACATCGCCGATCTCGCCGGCCTGTCGCGGTCGCAGCCGCTCGTCGCCTTCGGCCTGTCGATGCTGCTGTTCAGCCTCGCCGGCATCCCGCCGCTCGCCGGCTTCTTCGGCAAGTTGTACGTCTTCCTAGCCGCCGTCGAGGCCAAGCTCTTCGTGCTGGCCGTCCTCGGCGTGCTGGCGAGCGTCGTCGGCGCCTTCTACTACATCCGCATCGTCAAGGTGATCTACTTCGACGAGCCGGCGGCCGAACTCGATCGTCCGTCGATCGAGCAGAAGGTGGTGTTCGCCGTCGCTTCGATCTTCGTGCTGGTCTTCGTCTTCGCCGGCAACGGTATCGTGTCGGCGGCCAATGCCGCGGCCAAGACCTTCTTCTGATGGTCGCGACCACGCCCGGCGGCCGGCATCCGGCCGCCGCGGACGGACGCTCCTGGCGGGTGGAGCGCTTCGCCGTTCTGCCCTCCACCAACGACGCGGCGCTCGATCGCGCCCGCGCCGGTGATCCCGGTCAGCTGTGGATCGTCGCCGATCGTCAGACCTCCGGTCGCGGTCGGCGCGGTCGTGTCTGGGTGTCGGAAACGGGCAATCTCTTCGCCTCGGCGCTGCTGATCGATCCGTGCGAGCCGATGCATCTCGCCGAGCTGCCGTTCGTCGCGGTGACCGCGGCGCGCCGTGCCGTCGCCGCTCACGTGGCGCGCGGGGACAGCCGGGTGAAGATCAAATGGCCGAACGACCTGTTGGTCGACGGCCGCAAGGTCGCCGGGATCCTGCTCGAGTCGACGAAGATCGCCGATGGCCGTACGGCGGTCGCCGTCGGCATCGGCATCAATTGCAAGGAGGCGCCGGCCGCCACCGAGACGCCGGCGACGAGCCTGCTCGCCTGCGGCTGTTCGGTGCTGCCGGAGATGCTCTTCGACGATCTCGCCGAGGCGCTGGCGCGGATGTTGGCGATCTGGGAGACCGGGTTCGGCTTCGGCGCGGTGCGCAACGAATGGCTCGGCCATGCCGTCGGGCTCGGTGGACCGATCCGGGTGCGCCGCGTCGACGGCGAGGAGCACGGGATCTTCGAAGCGATCGACACCGCCGGGCGGCTGGTGCTGAGGACCGCCGACGGCGGACGGCGGACGATCTCGGCCGGTGACGTGTTCTTCCCCGACGGTCGGGGAACGGAGTGACGATGGCGAAGCGCAAGCCCGCGGGCGACGAACTGGTTTTCCTGCCGCTCGGCGGCGTCGGCGAGATCGGCATGAACCTCGCCCTCTACGGCTTCGGCCCGGAGGACGACCGCCAATGGCTGATGGTCGACTGCGGCATCACCTTCGCCTCGGAATTCGACGAGCCGGGTGTCGAGCTGATCTTCCCCGACATCCGCTTCATCGAGGAAGAGCGCAAGAACCTCGTCGGCATCGTCATCACCCATGCCCACGAGGACCATTTCGGCGCCCTGCTCGAGGTGTGGCCCAAGCTGAAGTGCAAGGTCTTCATGACCCCCTTCGCCGCCGACCTGCTGGAGGCCAAGGCGGCGGGCGAGGCGGGCTCGCCGGAGATCCCGGTCACCCGTTTCACCGCCGGCGACACGCTGCACCTCGCGCCCTTTGCGGTCGAGGCGATCGCCGTCGCCCATTCGATCCCCGAGGCCGTATCGCTGGCGATCACCACGTCGCTCGGCACGGTGATCCACACCGGCGACTGGAAAGTCGACGAGACGCCGGTGCTCGGCTGGGCGACCGACTTCGATCGTTTCCGTGAACTCGGCGACAAGGGTGTGCGGGCGCTCATCTCGGATTCGACCAACGTGCTGCGCGACGGCTCGAGCCCGTCGGAGAAGGAGGTGGCCGCGTCCCTCGCCGAGCTCGTCGCCTCGGCTCCCGGCCGTGTCTGCGTCACCACCTTCGCCTCGAACGTCGGCCGCGTCCGTGCGGTCGCCGAAGCGGCGCTCGCCGCCGAGCGCAACGTCGTGGTGCTGGGCCGCGCCATGCGCCGGGCGATCGACGTCGCCAAGGAACTCGGCTACCTCGACGGCCTGCCGGAGTTCCTCGACCAGGAGGCCTACGGCTACCTGCCGCGCGACAAGGTGGTGGCGCTTCTGACCGGATCCCAGGGCGAGAGCCGCGCCGCGCTCGCGCGGATCGCCCAGGGCGACCACCGCCACATCGCCATGTCCGCCGGCGACCGCATGATCTTCTCGTCGCGCACCATCCCGGGCAACGAGAAGTCGGTGAACGCCATCCAGAATGCGCTCGCCAAGGTGGGGGTGAAGATCATCACCGACCGCGATGCGCTGGTGCACGTCTCCGGCCACCCGCGGCGCGGCGAGATGAAGCGTCTCTACGAGGCGGTCAGGCCGCAGGTCGCGGTGCCGGTCCACGGCGAGGCGCTGCACCTCTCCGTCCATGCGGAATTCGCCCGCTCGATGGGCGTCGGCGAGATCGGCCACGCCTGGAACGGCAAGATGCTGCGTCTGGCGCCGGGACCGGTGGAGGAGGTCGACGAGGTCTTCACCGGGCGGATCTTCCGCGACGGCAATCTCATGGTCGAGCCGGACAAGTCGGGCACCAGCGCCCGCCGCAAGGCATCCTTCGCCGGCGTCGTGGCGGTGTCGCTGGTGATCGACGCCAAGGGCAATTCGCTCGCCGAGCCGGAAGTGGCGCTGATCGGCCTGCCGGAGGAGGACGAGCGCGGCATGCCCTTCCGCGACACCATCGAGGTCGCAGCCGGCAACACGCTCGACGGCCTGCCGCGGGCGCGGCGCAAGGACGTCGAGATGGTGCGCGACGCGGTCAAGCGCGCGGTGCGCGGCGCGGTGAACGAGCGCTGGGGCAAGAAGCCGATCGTCGAGGTGATGATCTCGGTGGTGTGAGGCGCGGCTTCGGGCTACGACCATCGACACCACCGCCGGGGATTGCCCGGCGCCGGAGACGGGACTAATCGTCGTCGCACGTTCTGTCCGTCATTCGAGGAGAAGCCCCATGATCGGTCGTCTCAACCATGTCGCCATCGCGGTGAAGAACCTCGAGGCCGCCACCGCGGTCTATCGCGACACGCTCGGCGCCAAGGTCTCGGCGCCGCTGCCGCAGCCCGATCACGGCGTCACCGTCGTCTTCGTCGAGTTGCCCAACACCAAGGTCGAACTGCTCGAGCCGCTGGGCGAGGCCTCGACCATCGCCAAGTTCGTCGAGAAGAACCCGGACGGCGCCATCCATCATCTCTGCTACGAGGTCGAGGACATCATCGCCGCCCGCGACAAGCTCAAGGCCGACGGCATGCGTGTTCTCGGCTCGGGCGAGCCGAAGATCGGCGCCCACGGCAAGCCGGTGCTGTTCCTCCACCCGAAGGACTTCTGCGGCACGCTCGTGGAGATCGAGCAGGTCTGATCCTGCCGCCCCTTGCGGCGGACCCGTTTCGCGTTCCAGGATGGGCGTCGGCGCCGGCCGGCGCCCTTTTCCGTTTCGAGCCCTCGAGGTCCCATGAAGATCGGTACGTTGGTCGCGATGTATTTCGTGATCTGGTGGATCTGCCTGTTCGCGGTGCTGCCGCTGAAGGTCAGGACGCAGGGCGAATCGGGGGAGGTGGTGCCGGGGACGCCGGCCTCTGCGCCGGCGAGGCCGCAGCTGCTGCTCAAGGCCGGCCTCACCACGGTGCTCGCCGCGATCGTCCTCGCCGGCATCGTCGCGCTGCTCAACTCGGGGATCGGTCTCGACGACATCCCGTTCTTCCCGAAATTCGGCAAACCGGTCTGACCGGCCTCACCGATCGATGCCGTCGATCGATCCGATCCGAGAATTTCATCGCCGGCGGCCGCCGCCCGATCTCGTCGACGGGCGGTGATTGCGGCATGATCGCGGCTCGCCGGAGACCAAGGCCCATGACGCGTCCCACCGCGGTCCGCACCGCCCGCACCACCTGCCCGCACGATTGTCCCTCGACCTGCAGCCTCGAGGTCGAGGTGCTCGACGAGCGCACCATCGGGCGCGTTCGCGGCTCGACGGAGAACAGCTACACGGCCGGGGTGATCTGCGCCAAGGTCGCCCGCTACGCCGAACGGGTGCATGCGCCGAACCGTCTGGTGACGCCGCTCGCCCGCTCCGGCCCCAAGGGCTCGGGTCAGTTCCGCGAGATCTCGTGGGACGAGGCGCTCGACCGCATCGCCGAGGCCTTCCTCGCGGCGGAGGCGAAGCACGGCGCGGAAGCGGTCTGGCCCTACTACTACGCCGGCACCATGGGGCTGGTGCAGCGCGACGGCATCAACCGGCTGCGCCACGCCAAGAAGTATTCCGAGGAGTTCGGCACCATCTGCACCAACCTCGCCTGGACCGGCTGGATCGCCGGCACCGGGCGGCTCGCCGGCGCCGATCCGCGCGAGATGGCGAAGTCGGATCTGGTGGTGATCTGGGGGACGAACCCGGTCTCGACCCAGGTCAACGTCATGACCCACGCGATCCGGGCGCGCAAAGAGCGCGGCGCCAGGATCGCCGTCATCGACGTCTATCGCACCTCGACCATGGAGCAGGCGGACATCGGTCTGATCCTGCGTCCCGGCACCGACGCGGCGCTCGCCTGCGCCGTCATGCACGTGCTGTTCCGCGACGGCCTCGCCGATCGCGATTATCTGGCGACGTATGCGGACGTGCCGGCCGAACTCGAGGCCCATCTCGCCTCCCGCACGCCGGAATGGGCGGCGGCGATCACCGGCCTGTCGGTGGCCGAGATCGAGGAATTCGCGCGCGCCGTCGGCACGACGCCGAAGACCTTCTTCCGCCTCGGCTACGGCTTCTCGCGTCAGCGCAACGGCACGGTCGCCATGCATGCGGCGAGCTGCGTGCCGGTCGTCGCCGGATCGTGGCGGCACGAAGGGGGAGGGGCCTTCCACAACAACGGCGCCATCTTCCGCACCGACAAGACGCTGGTCGAGGGCACCGACCTGCGCGACCGTTCAGTTCGCCGGCTCGATCAGAGCCGCATCGGGGCGGTGCTGACCGGCGATCCGGTCTCGCTGAAGGGTGGGTCACCGGTCACGGCGATGCTGATCCAGAACACCAACCCGATGTCGGTGGCGCCCGACCAGGAGAAGGTGCGCGCCGGGTTCGCGCGCGACGATCTCTTCGTCGCGGTGCACGAGCAGTTCATGACCGACACGGCGAAGATGGCCGACATCGTCCTGCCGGCCACCACCTTCCTCGAGCACGACGATCTCTATCGCGGCGGCGGCAACCAGTATCTGCTGCTCGGGCCGAAGCTGATCGAGCCGCCGGGGGAGGCGCGCGAGAACCATCGCGTCATCTGCGATCTGGCGAAACGGCTCGGCGTGAGCCATCCCGGTTTCGACATGACGGCGCGCGAACACGTCGACCACATGTTGCGGGTCGCCGGTCTCGGCGGCTTCGACGCCCATGTCGAGCATCCCGCCATCGACTGCCAGCCGGATTTCGAGACGGCGCACTACCTGAAGGGCTTCGCCCACCCCGACGGCCGTTTCCGTTTCGCCCCCGACTGGACGACGATCGTCGCCGAGAACGACGGACCGATGGGGCCGTGGGAGAGCCTGCCGCGCCTGCCCGACCAGTGGGCGGTGACCGAGGAGCCGGATGCCGATCATCCCTTCAAGCTGGTCACGCCACCGGCGCGCAACTTCCTCAATTCCTCCTTCACCGAGACGGCGACGTCGATGGCCAAGGAGCGCGGGCCGCGGGTGAAGATCCATCCGGACGACCTCGCCGACCTCGGCATCGCCGATGGCGAGGAGATCCGCCTCGTCAACGCCCGCGGCGCGGTGATCTCGACCGCCGAGAGCTTCGACGGGGTGCGGTGCGGCGTGGTGATCGCCGAGGGCATCTTCCCCAATTCGGCGCATCGCGACGGCCGCGGCATCAACACGCTGACCGGCGCCGACCAGTGCGCGCCCTACGGCGGTCCGGCCTTCCACGACAACCGGGTTCGGATCGAGCCGACGAAAAATCGGGAGAGTGGCGGCCGCGCCACTTGAGCGCGACGCGGCGTCCGGCTAGGGACGTGGCATTCTTCCTCACGCGTCCGTCGCCGGCGCGTTCTCGCCGCCACGGAGCCCCACATGTCGTCCCTCTCCCGTCGTGCCCTGTCGATCCTGGCCGGCGCCGGTCTCGCCGCGTCTCTCGTCGCTTCCGCTTCGGCCCAGGGCATTCCGGAGAAGGAGATCAACCGCGATCTCGTCCGCCGCGCCCTGCTCGACACCTGCGTCTACGCCGAAGCGGCGAAGGAAGGGGCGAAGAAGGAGAAGGTGGTCGACGCCTGCCAGTGTGCCTCCTTCAAGGTGATGAAGGGCGTCAAGGAGGAGGAGGTCGCCAAGATCTCGTCCGACCGCTCCATCCCCGACGAACTCTACAACGCCACCACCGAGGCCTACGCCACCTGCGTGCGCTGAGGAGCTCGCCCGCGATGACGTCTGCGGCCGGCCTCGACCCCGGCCGTCGTCGTTTCGGCATCGGACGCCGGGGCGTGCTTCGACCAACGGCGCGGATACCGTGCGGCGGCGAAATGCTCTAGAAGGTCCGGGAGCGATCGACGGAGAGCTGCGATGTCCACCACCTTGACCACCGACGGGCTCGATGCGCGCCGCAAGAAGGCGCTCTACCGCTCCTGGCACCGCGGCACCAAGGAGATGGACTTCGTCATGGGGCATTTCGCCGATGCCCACATCGCCGGCCTCTCCGACGCCGACCTCGACGACTACGAAACGCTCCTCGACGTCTCCGACCGCGAACTCTTCGCCTGGATCGTCGGTACCGAGGAGGTCGATCCGATCCACGACCGCCCGGTGTGGCGGGCGATGCGCGAGTTCACCCACGCCGAGAAGAGCGTCTGATACCGCGCTCACGAATTTTCGACTCGATCGGCGTGGATCTACCGAAGGCCCTCGCATCCGGTCCTCTCCCCCCTCGTGGGGGAGAGACGGAGAGAGGGGTCACTCCGGAAGACTCCGCAAGCGCAAGAGTTCGAGGACAGGTCGTATACCCCTCTCCCTGTCCCTCCCCCACGAGGGGAGAGGGGACGTCGGAGCACCGACCTTCGAAACCGAACCGCCCGGAAAACGGTCAGAACTTCGCAAGACTGGTATGAGGAGACCTGTGCGCGGTTGGACCATCATGTTGATTTGATGCGTTTAA
>NZ_DAIPZB010000075.1:0-14932 GCF_036782435.1 Pinisolibacter sp.
CGCTGGAACCCGAAGATGGCCGAGTTCATCTTCGGCACCCGCAACAACATCCACATCATCGACCTCGCCCAGACCGTGCCGCTGCTGCACCAGGCTCTGAAGGCGGTGTCGGACACCGTCGCCAAGGGCGGCCGCGTGCTGATCGTCGGCACCAAGCGCCAGGCCCAGGAGCCGGTCGCCGATGCGGCGCGCCGTTCGGCCCAGTACTTCGTCAACGCCCGTTGGCTCGGCGGCATGCTGACCAACTGGAAGACCATCTCCAACTCGATCCAGCGCCTGCGCAAGATCGACGAGATGCTCACCGGCGACGCGGCCAACCTGATCACCAAGAAGGAGCGCCTGACCCTCGACCGCGAGCGTCAGAAGCTCGACCGCTCGCTCGGCGGCATCAAGGACATGGGCGGCCTGCCGGATCTGGTGTTCGTCATCGACACCAACCGCGAGTCGCTCGCCATCCAGGAAGCCCGTCGTCTGGGCATCCCGGTCGCGGCCATCCTCGATTCCAACTGCGATCCGGACGGCATCACCTTCCCGATCCCGGGCAACGACGACGCCGGCCGCGCCATCGCGCTCTACACCGACCTGATCGCTCGCGCCGCCATCGACGGCCTGTCGCGCTCGCAGGGCGACATGGGCGTCGACATCGGCGAGGCCGAGGTGCTGGTCGAAGAGCCGGCGCTGGCCGAGATCACCGGCGAGTGATCCGACGCGAACGGCCCGGGCGATCGTCCGGGCCGTCCGTCATCGAAACGTCGCGGATCGTCGGCTTCGATCCGTACCGTCACCGGTGATCGCGGTTCTCCCGTTCGATCCCGGCCGATGCCCATCCGATGATGGGCCATCCGAAGACGGCACATCCGACGGGGGCCACCCCGGCCCCGGAGCCGACCCGAAGGCGGGTCCGCTCGTCCCGCGACGCATTCAGTCCGAACAAGATTCAGAGGCGAACATGACCATTTCCGCTTCCCAGGTGAAGGAACTGCGCGAGAAGACCGGCGCGGGCATGATGGACTGCAAGGCGGCCCTGACCGAGAACAACGGCGACATGGAAGCCGCCGTCGACTGGCTGCGTAAGAAGGGCCTGTCGAAGGCCGCCAAGAAGTCCGGCCGCACCGCGGCCGAGGGCCTCGTCGGCGTCGCCACCGACGGCACCCGCGGCGCCGTCGTCGAGGTCAACTCCGAGACCGACTTCGTCGCCCGCAACGACGGCTTTCAGGCCCTCGTCAAGGGCGTCGCCGCCGTGGCGCTGACCACCGACGGCGACGTGGCCGCCCTCGGCGCCGCCACCCTGGCCTCGACGGGCAAGTCGGTCGTCGATTCGATCACCGACGCGGTCGCCACCATCGGCGAGAACATGCAGCTGCGCCGCTCGGCCGTCCTGTCGGTCGGCGACGGTGTGGTCGCGTCCTACGTCCACAACCAGGTCTCCGACGGTCTCGGCAAGATCGGCGTGCTGGTCGCGCTCGAGTCGGCCGCCGACAAGGCGAAGCTCGCCGCGCTCGGCAAGCAGATCGCCATGCACGTCGCCGCCCACGATCCGACCCCGGCCGCCGTGCGCACCGAGGAGATCGATCCGGCGATCGTCGAGAAGGAGCGTCAGATCTTCTCCGCTCAGGCGCTCGAGTCCGGCAAGCCGGCCGCCGTCGTCGAGAAGATGGTCGAGGGCCGCATCCGCAAGTTCTACGAGGAGGTCACCCTCCTGAAGCAGAACTTCGTGATGAACCCCGAGCTGACCGTCGAGGCGCTCGTCGCCCAGGCGGCGAAGGACCTCGGCGCCGCGATCACCATCAAGGCCTTCGTGCGCATGGTGATCGGCGAGGGCATCGAGAAGGAAGTCTCCGACTTCGCGGCGGAAGTCGCCGCCCAGGCCGGCGTCTGATCCTCGGACCCCACGTCACGTGAATTGCGGCGGGCGCTGGTGACGAACCGGCGCCCTTCGTGTATCCGGGCACGGGACGTGAACCGCGAATCCCTCGGGATTCGGCGGTTTTGCCGGTCGATGACGAGAAAGGGCGGGGAGATGAGCGGGAAACTGGCCTGGAAACGGGTGCTCCTCAAGCTCTCGGGCGAAGCGCTGGCGGGCGGCGAGCCGCTCGGTATCGACAGTGCGATCGTCGGCCGCATCGCCGACGAGATCGCCGCCGCCCACGCCATCGGCGCCGAGATCGGCGTGGTCATCGGCGGCGGCAACCTGTTCCGCGGCGCCTGGCTCGAGAAGCAGGGCACCGACCGGGTCACCGGCGACCACATGGGCATGATGGCGACGGTGATGAATGCGCTCGCCATGCGCGAGGCGCTCGGGGCGCGCGGCATCGAGGCGCGGGTCTTCACCGGTCTCGCCATGCCGACGGTCGCCGACGGCTTCACCCAGCGCGACGCGCTCGCCGCCTTCGCCCGCGACCGGGTGGTGCTCTTCGCCGGCGGTCTCGGCACGCCGTTTCTCACCACCGACACGACGGCGGCGATGCGCGCCTCGGAGATGCGCTGCGACGCCATCCTCAAGGCGACCAACGTCGACGGCGTCTACACCGCCGATCCCAAGAAGGATCCGACGGCCACCCGCTTCGATCGGCTCACCTTCGACGAGGCGATCCGCCGGGATCTCAAGGTCCTGGACACCGCGGCATTCGCACTTGCCCGCGACAACGGTATTCCGATAATCGTGTTCTCGGCTCAGGAGCCGGGTGCGTTGATCGACGTTCTGAAGGGTGAGGCCGTGGCGACCGTGGTCGCCGGCCGCGACTCTCGGGGAGGGTGACGTCGATCGCCGACCAGTCGTCGATGTGTGCGTCGGGGCGATCCTTCGCCCCGAAAGCGACGCATTGAACTCCTACCCCCTCGCTCGAAGTCGACGAACCGTCGTCGGCCGGGCACATCCGAGGAAAGCCCTCCCGAGGACGTCCGATGTCACACAAGTTCGACCTGGAAGATCTCAAGCGCCGCATGACTCAGGCGGTCCACGTCTACAAGGAAGAGCTCGCCGGCCTGCGCACCGGCCGCGCCTCCACCCACCTGCTCGAGCCGGTCACCGTCGAGGCCTACGGCGCCCGCATGCCGCTCAATCAGGTGGCGACCGTCTCCGTGCCCGAATCGCGCATGCTGCTCGTTTCGGTGTGGGATCGCGGCATGGCCCATGCGGTGGAGAAGGCGATCCGCGAGGCCAATCTCGGCCTCAACCCGATCGTCGAGGGCGCGACGATGCGCGTGCCGATCCCCGAGCTCAACGCCGAGCGCCGCAAGGAGCTGGTCAAGGTCGCCCACAAGTATGCCGAGGCCGCCAAGGTCGCCGTCCGCCACGTGCGGCGCGACGGTAACGACAGCCTCAAGAAGGCGCTGAAGGACGGCATGAGCGAGGACGAGGAGAGCCGTCTGCAGGACAAGGTGCAGAAGCTCACCGACGAGACCGTCGTCGAGATCGACAAGCTTCTCGCCGCCAAGGAACAGGACATCATCAAGGTCTGAGGTCGTGCAGCCCGCGCGACCGATGTCCCGAGGATCCCATGCGATGACGATGGCTTCGGAAGCGCCCGCCGGACAAGCCGTTGACGACAAGGCCGTCGTGCCGCGTCACGTCGCCATCATCATGGACGGCAACGGCCGATGGGCTCAGGCCCGCGGCCTGCCGCGCACCGAGGGACACCGCAAGGGCATGGAGGCGGTGAGGCGAATCATCCGCCACGCCTCCCGTCGCGGCCTCGATCAGCTGACCCTCTATTCCTTCTCCTCGGAGAACTGGCGGCGGCCGGCCGAAGAGGTCGGCTTCCTGATGGGGCTCCTGAAATTCTTCATCCGTCGCGATCTCGCCGAACTGCACGCCGAGAACGTGCGGGTCAAGGTGATCGGCGAACGCGAGGGTCTGCCCGTGGACATCGCCGGCCTCCTCGACGAGGCGGAGAGCCTGACCCGCGCCAACACCGGCCTGACGCTCGCCATCGCCTTCAACTACGGCGGCCGCCAGGAGATCGTCGGGGCGGTGCGGGCGCTCGCCGAGAAGGTGACGCGCGGCGAGATTTCTCCGCAAGACATCGATGCCGAGGCGATCGACGCCGAACTCCACACCGCCGCCATGCCGGAGCCGGATCTCGTCATCCGCACCTCGGGCGAGAAGCGCCTGTCGAACTTCCTGTTGTGGCAGGCGGCCTATTCCGAACTGGTGTTCTCGGCCGTCCTGTGGCCCGATTTCGACGAGGACGCCTTCGATGCGGCGATCCTCGAATACAATGCCCGTGAGCGCCGTTTCGGCGGCGTCGGCGCGCGCCAGGGGGCGAGATGAGCCAAGCGAGCGGCGCGCCGGTCGACAAGTCGCGCGAATTGAAGCTGCGCATCGCCTCGGCCCTGGTGATCGCGCCGGTCGCGCTCGCCCTGACGTGGTGGGGCGGCGTCCCCTTCGCCGTCCTGGTGGTGATCTGCGCGGTCCTGATGATGGACGAGTGGACGACCATCGTCATGGGCGGTCCGCGGGCACCGTTGCGCCTCGCCCAACTCGGTCTCGTCGGCGCCGCGGTCGCGGTCGCCGCCTTCGCCGGTCGTTTCGGAGCGCCGGCGATCTACACCGTCGGCGTGGTGATCGCCGTCCTCGGTGTCGCCGCCGCCCTGTCGTCGCGCGAGGTGCGCGAGCGCGCGCTCTCCGACGATGCCCGTCGTTGGGCCCCGTGGGGGGCGCTCTACGCCGGCCTGTCGGCGATGTCGCTGGTGGCGCTGCGCGACGCGCCGATCGGGTTGTGGCTGGTCATCTATCTTTTCGCCGTGGTGTGGACGACGGACATCGCCGCCTTTTTCGCCGGCCGTGCCATCGGTGGGCCGAAATTGTGGGAGAGGGTGTCGCCGAAAAAGACGTGGTCGGGGGCGATCGGCGGGGTGATCGGCGCGGTCGTCGCCGGCCTGATCGTCGCCCATTTCGCCGGTGCGCAGCGGCTTCTTCCCGTGCTCTTCGTCACGGTCGTCCTGTCGATCGCCTCGCAGGGGGGCGACCTCTTCGAGAGCGCCCTGAAGCGCCGCTTCGGCGTCAAGGATTCGGGCCGGCTGATCCCCGGTCACGGCGGCATTCTCGACCGTGTCGACGGTCTCGTCGCCGCGGCGGTCGCGGCGGTCGCGATCGCGGCATCGCACGGTGGCGTGAGCAACCCGACCGCAGGGCTGCTCTTCTGGTGAGGACACCCTACATGACGGGCATCGCCCGTGTTGGGTGGTTGTTCACGATTGCCGTGCGACAGTGTGCGGCCGGGAGACGCGTCGCGGACGCGAGCAGAGGGTGGCGATGAATTTCGTGCAGAGTATCGTCTCGACGGTGACGAGCTACGGCCCGCCGTTCCTGTTCGTCCTGACGATGGTGGTGTTCTTCCACGAACTCGGCCATTTCCTCGTCGCCCGCTGGTGCGGCGTCGGGGTGAAGACCTTTTCCATCGGTTTCGGGCCCGAACTCTTCGGCTGGAACGACCGCAAGGGGACGCGCTGGCGCATCGCGCTCATTCCCCTCGGCGGTTACGTCAAGTTCGTCGGCGACGAGAACGCCGCGTCGACCCCCGATACGAACGCCGTCGACGCGATGACGGCGGAGGAGCGGGCGGTCGCCTTCCCGACTCAGCCGGTCGCGGCGCGCGCGGCGATCGTCGCCGCCGGGCCGATCGCCAATTTCATCCTCGCCATCGTCATCTTCACGGTGATGTTCGCCACCGCCGGCCGCATGGACATCGTCCCGCGGGTCGGCGCCGTGTCGCCGGGCAGCGCCGCCGAAGTCGCCGGCATCCGACAGGATGACCTGATCGTGTCGATCGAAGGCCGGCCGATCGAGAGTTTCGTCGACATCATGCGGGTGATCTCGGTGCGCGCCGATCTGCCGACGGCGGTGACCGTCGAGCGCGACGGCAAGCGCGTCGATCTGACGGCGACGCCGCGGCCCTTCGAAGAGAAGAGCCGGTTCGGCGCGCAGACCCGCGGTCTGCTCGGCATCCAGGCGAGTCGCGACCCCAAGGATCGCGTGTTGAAGCACTTCTCGCCGATCGGTGCGCTCGGCGCCGGCGTCGCCGAGACCTGGTTCATCGTCGAGCGGACCGGGACCTTCGTCGCCGGCCTGTTCTCGGGACGAGAATCGGCGAGCCAGCTCGGCGGGCCGCTGCGGGTGGCGCAGATCTCCGGTGAGGTCGCCGAGGTCGGATTCCTGGCGCTGGTCAATCTGGCGGCGTTGCTGTCGGTGTCGATCGGCCTGCTCAATCTGATGCCGATTCCGATGCTCGACGGCGGTCATCTCGTCTTCTATGCGGCCGAAGCGGTCAGGGGGCGTCCCCTGTCGGAACGGGCGCAGGACATCGGTTTCCGTATCGGGTTGGCGATCGTCCTCGCGTTGATGGTCGTTTCCACCTGGAACGACATCAGCCATCTGGCATCGCTGCAGTAGCGGCGGCGTTCGCGCAAGGGCTCGGGGAGGCCCTGGTATCGTGTAGCTCTCCGGGGAAGGTGACGGGCGGAATGCGATCCGAAATGGCAGTGGCCGACGCGCAACGGTCGGCGGCAAACGACGTCGGGGGCGGCGCGGGTCGGCTTGCACCGACGGCAAAAGCCTGTACAAAGCTCGGAACGGTCGGAGAGATTCAAGCGGTCGCTCCGGCGGTCGGCGTCGCTCGTTCGAGGACGTCGATGCAGGGAATGGCGACCGAAAAGAGACGGGGTCCGGACACGATGAGTTCCTTCACGAAAGTGATGACGAAGACGGCGCTCGCGGCGGCGATGCTGACCGTCGTTCCGGCAATCGGCATCGAGAGCGACCTGCTCGGTGCCAGCGTCGCGCGAGCGGACGTCGTTTCGCACATCGTGGTTCGCGGCATCACCCGGGTGGAGGCGGAAACGGTCCGCTCCTATGTCGCGGTGAAGCCCGGAAAATCCTTCTCGGCGCAGGACATCGACGCCTCGCTCAAGGCGCTCTACGCGACCGATCTCTTCTCCGACGTGAAGATCTCCCGCGAGGGCGGATCGCTGGTCGTCACCGTCGTCGAGTCCCCGATGATCAACAAGATCGCCTTCGAGGGGAACAAGCGCATCACCGACGAGCAGCTCAAGGGCGTCATCCAGACCCAGTCGCGTGGCTTCATGTCGAAGGCACGCGTCCAGGGCGACGTGCAGCGCCTGCTCGAAGCCTATCGCCGCAACGGTCGTTATCGCGCCCAGGTCGAGGCCAAGGTCATCAGCTTGGCCGACAACCGCGTCAATCTCGTCTACGAGATCGACGAGGGCGACAAGACCGCGGTGACCCGCATCGGCTTCGTCGGCAACCACGCCATGTCGTCGGGGCGTCTGCGCGACGTCGTGAAGACCCGCGAGAGCGGCATGCTCGGATGGCTGCGCACCACCGACACCTACGATCCGGAGCGTCTGCAGTCGGACCAGGAACTGCTGCGCCGCTACTACATGAAGAACGGCTACGCCGACATGCGTGTCGTCTCGGCGACCGCGGATCTCGATCGCGAGCGCAACGTCTTCTTCGTGTCCTTCACGGTGGACGAGGGTGAACAGTACACCTTCGGCGCCATCGACGTTCAGTCGTCGCTGGCCAATCTCGACATGGGCTCGTTGAAGTCGGCGGTGGGTACCCGCGAAGGCAGCGTCTATTCGGCCGAAGACGTCGAGAAGACCATGGAGGCTCTGACCCTCGCTGCGGCGCGGTCGGGTTATCCCTTCGCTCAGGTTCGTCCGCGCGCCCAGCGTGACTACGCCAACCACACCATCGGCATCACCTACTATGTCGAGGAAGGCCAGCGGGTCTACGTCGAGCGGATCAACGTCCGCGGCAACGACCGTACCCGCGACTACGTCATCCGCCGCGAATTCGACATGTCGGAAGGCGACGCCTATTCGAAGGTTCTGGTCAACAAGGCCGAGCGCCGCCTGAACCGACTCGGCTTCTTCAAGAGCGTTCGCACCGACACCGTGCCCGGTTCGGCTCCGGACCGCGTCGTCGTCAACGTCGATGTCGAAGAGCAGGCGACGGGTGAAATCGGCTTCGGTGCCGGTTATTCGACCGCCGACGGCGTGCTCGGCGACGTCTCCTTCTCGGAGAAGAACTTCCTCGGTCGCGGCCAGTACTTCAAGGCGAGCGCCCAGTACGGCCAGTATCAGCGCGGCTATCAGTTCTCGTTCACCGAGCCCTACTTCCTCGGATACCGTATCTCGGCCGGCTTCGACGTCTACCAGAAGCAGTATCTCGAATCGAGTTATCGCAATTACAGCGAGAAGAACACCGGTGGTACGATCCGTTTCGGACTGCCGATCACCGAGAACCTGACCTTCGGTGTGAGCTACACGATCAATCAGCAGGAGATCGGGATCGCGGCGTCGCAGCACGACGGCGACTTCCTCAACGGCGAAGCTTCGCTCGCCTATCTGCGCTTCGTCTGCCCGACCTATCCGGGTATCGCCTGCGCCGACTACTCGCGGCGGCGGCTGACCTCGATCCCGGGTTACAGCCTCGTCTACAACACTCTGGACAACATGCAGTTGCCGCATGACGGCATCTACGCGAAGTTCAGCCAGGAGTTCGCCGGCGCCGGCGGCGATGCCCGCTTCCTCCGCACCACGGTCGATGCGCGCATCTACAAGGAGCTCTACGCTGATTGGGGCGTCATCGGCATGGCGCGCGTCAGGGCCGGCAACATCACCGGTCTGGGGCAGAAGGTCGAACTCTTCGACAACTTCTTCATCGGCGGCGAGACGATCCGTGGCTTCGCGCCGCTCGGTATCGGTCCGCGCGACATCTCGCAGATCACCCAGGGCACCACGACCTATACCCTCAACAGTGCGCTCGGCGGGCGGAACTACGTCGCCGGTACTGTCGAAGTGTCGATGCCGTTCCCGGGGACGCCGGAGGAGTTCGGCCTCTATCTGTCGGGCTTCTCGGACGCCGGTCTGTTGTGGGGTGTCGACAAGCAGTCGATCCCGGCGATCGGCACGAACATCCCCTGCACGACCAATCCGGTCAGCTGCGGCACGTTCAACTATGTCGACAAGGTCAAGGTTCGCGCCTCGGTCGGCGTCGGCCTGATGTGGAAGTCGCCCTTCGGTCCGCTGCGCGGCGACTTCGGTATCCCGGTGGTCAAGGACAAGTACGATCAGACTCAGATCTTCCGCTTCAGCGGTGGTACGCAGTTCTGATCGGCGTCGCCGAGGAAATACGAGATCGGCCGCCGCTGTTCACGCGGCGGCTTTTTCTTTGTCGGACAAGAGGACCCGCGTGAGGGCATGAGCGACCCGACCTTCTTTCCGCCCCCGAAGTCCGTGACGGTGGCGGACGTGTGCAGTTGGACCGGCGCGACCGTCGCCGACGACCGCGCCGCCTACGTGGTGCTGGAGGGCGTCGCTCCGCTCGATACCGCCGGTCCGGGCGATCTGACCTTCCTCGACAACAAGAAGTACATCGATCGTCTGACGACGACCCGCGCCAGCGCCTGCCTCGTCCACTCCCGTTTCGCCGACAAGGTGCCGGACGGCGTCGTCGCGATCGTCGCCGTCGACCCCTATCGGGCCTTCGCCACGGTGGTCGGCAAGCTCTATCCGGCGGCGCTGCGCCTCGAAGGCGCCTACGGCGAGCCGGACGGCATCGCCGTCGGCGCGCACGTCCATCCGACGGCCCGGCTCGAGCCGGGCGTCACCGTCGAGCCGGGTGCGGTGATCGGAGCGCGCGCCGAGATCGGCACCGGCACGGTGATCGGCGCCAACGCCGTCATCGGCCACGACGTGCGGATCGGCCGCAACTGCCATGTTGCGGCCAACGTGACGTTGATCCACGCGCTCCTCGGCAATCGCGTGATCATCCACTCCGGCACCCGCGTCGGGCAGGACGGCTTCGGCTTCGCCATGGGACCGAAGGGTCACCTCAAGGTGCCGCAGATCGGCCGTGTGGTGATCCAGGACGACGTCGAGATCGGCGCCAACTCGACCATCGACCGCGGCGCCAATCGCGACACGGTGATCGGCGAGGGGACCAAGATCGACAATCTGGTGCAGATCGCCCACAACGTCGTGGTCGGCCGCCATTGCGTCATCGTCTCGCACGCCGGTGTCTCCGGCTCGACCGTGCTCGGCGACTTCGTCGTGCTGGCCGGCCAGGCGGGCGTCACCGGGCATCTCGAGATCGGCGCCGGTGCGCAGATCGGCGCACAGGCCGGTGTCATGGAGAACGTACCGGCGGGGGCCCGCATCGTCGGATCGCCGGCCAAGCCGATCCGCGAATTCGCGCGCGAGATCGCGACACTGAAAAAACTGGCGCGCCGGGACGGCGGTTCCGATCGCCACGAAGACTGAAGAAGGAAGAGGGGCCGATGTCCGATACTCCGCCCACCCAGCTCGAGTCCGTCGACATCCAAGGGCTGCTCGAGCTTCTGCCGCACCGCTATCCGATGCTGCTCGTCGACAAGATCGTCGACATCGACGGTGACGACGCCGGCGTCGGCGTCAAGAACGTCACCTTCAACGAGCCGCAGTTCCAGGGACATTTCCCCGGCCGCCCGGTTTTCCCGGGTGTGTTGCTGATCGAGGCGATGGCCCAGACGGCGGGCGCCATGTGCGTGCTGAAGACCAAGAAGTCGGACGGCGCCGGCAAGCCGTCGGTGGTCTATTTCATGACCATCGACAAGGTGAAGTTCCGCAAGCCCGTCGTCCCCGGCGACACCGTCCACTTCCACATGACCAAGCTGAAGCAGCGGGCGAACATGTGGTGGTACCGCGGCGAGGCCAAGGTCGACGGCAAGCTGGTCGCCGAGGGCGAAGTCAGCGCCATGCTGGTGCGCGACTGAGTGCGGCGGCGGTATTTCGGTGGCGTCTCGAGCGGTCGCGGCCGATGCGTCCCGACGTCCGTCGGACGCCGTCACAATCCGACATGCAAAGTGATTTCGGAGCCGGCGCCCGCGTCGGCTAGAGCATGTTCCGGTCCGGCCGAGCCGGCCCGATCGAGAAGACCTTGCTCCACGAGAACTTCCGAGCCGTTTCGGTCCGATGCAACCGGATCGAAAACCGCTCCGGAGACCTCGCCACGAACGACGAGAAGAGGACCACTCTCCCATGGCGAAGATCCACCCCACCGCGATCGTCGAGGACGGGGCCGTGCTCGGCGCCGAAACCGTCGTCGGTCCGTTCTGTGTCGTCGGCCCGCAGGTGGTGCTCGGCGACGGGGTGGAACTGATCAGCCACGTCTCTCTCGCCGGTCTCACGGAAGTCGGTGAGAAGACCAAGATCTTCCCCTTCGCCTCGATCGGCCACCCGCCGCAGGATCTGAAGTATCACGGCGAAGCGAGCCGGGTCGTCATCGGCCGCAACACCACGATCCGCGAACAGGTGACCATCAGCCCCGGGACGGAAGGCGGCGGCCTCGTCACCACCGTCGGCGACGACTGCCTGCTGATGGTCGGCGCCCATGTCGCCCACGACTGCCGGGTCGGCGACAACGTCATCCTGGTCAACAACGCGACGCTCGCCGGCCACGTCACCGTCGGCGACCACGCCATACTCGGCGGCCTGTCGGCGGTCCACCAATGGGTGCGCATCGGGCCGCACGCCTTCCTCGGCGGCCTCTCGGGTCTCGAGAACGATCTCATTCCCTACGGCTCGGCGATCGGCGACAGGGCCCGCCTCGGCGGCCTCAACATCGTCGGTCTGAAGCGCCGCGGCTTCGAGCGCGACAGCATCCACAAGCTGCGCGCCGCCTACCGCATGCTGTTCTCCGACGAAGGAACTCTGCTGGAACGCGTCGAGGACGTCGCGGCGATGTTCGCCGACGAACCGCTTGTCATGCAGGTGGTCGAGTTCATCCGCGTCGGCGGCGATCGTCGCGTCTGCATGCCGCGCAACGGTCGCGAGGGGTGAGGCGCACCATGCGCGATCCGACCGAGGGAAGAGCGGTTTCCTCCGGTCCGCTCGCCATTCTCGCCGGTGGCGGCGACTTTCCCGGGTTGGTGGCGGCTGCGGCGCGGGCTCGCGGCCGCGAGGTGATCATCGCGGCGATCCGAGGCGAGGCCGGTCCGTCGATCGAGGCCTTCCCCCACCGCTGGGTGGGCCGCGGCCAGCTCGGCACCGTGCTGCGCCTCTTCCGCGATGCCGGGGCGCGCGATCTGGTGATCGTCGGCGGCATTCGCGATCGCCGCTTGCCGCGTCTCTGCGAACTCGATTTCGGCGCCGTCGTCGAATTCCTGCGCAATCTGCGCATCCTGCGACGGGGCGACGACAGCCTCTTGCGCAAGATCGCGCGGATCTTCGAGCGTCGCGGCCTGCGCATCGTCGGCGCCGGCGAGGCGGCACCGGACCTGCTGATGCGGGCAGGCGCGCTCGGCGAAGCCCGTCCCGACGCCTCGGCGCGCGCCGACATCGAATGCGGCATCGCCGCGGCGCGGGACCACGGCGCCCGCGATCTCGGTCAGGCGGTGATCGTCGTCGACGGCCGTGTGGTGGCGCGCGAGGGCCGCGACGGCACCGACGCCATGCTCGCCGCCCACGCCGCCACACGTCGGCCGGGCGAGCCGCGCCGCGGCGTTCTGGTCAAATTGCCGAAGCCGATCCAGGATCTGCGTCTCGACATGCCGGCGATCGGGTGCGGCACGGTCGACGCGGCGGCATCGGCCGGGCTCGCGGGGATCGCGGTCGAGGCCGGCGGGACGCTGGTGGCGGACGCGGCGGGTGTCGGGGCGGCAGCGGATGCGGCCGGGCTCTGGGTCTGGGGTTTTCCGCCGCAGACGGGGAGGGGAGCGGCATGACCGCGCCGAAGCGGATCTTCGTCGTGGCGGGCGAGACCTCGGGCGACCACCTCGGCGCCGACCTGATGGCGGCGCTCGCGCGGCGCCACGCCGGCGCGATCGAGTTCTCCGGCGTCGGCGGTCCGGCGATGGCGGCGGCGGGGCTCGCGAGCCTCTTTCCCATGTCGGACATCGCGGTGATGGGCCTGTGGCCGGTGCTGGAGCGCCTGCCGCTGATCCTGCGGCGCATCCGCGAGACGGCCGAAGCGGCGATCGCGTCGCGACCGGATCTCCTGGTGCTGATCGACAGTCCGGATTTCTGCCATCGCGTCGCCAAGCGGGTGAAGAAGGCGCATCCCGATCAGAAGATCGTCCTCTACGTCTCGCCGACGGTGTGGGCGTGGCGGCCTGGGCGGGCCAGGAAGATCGCCGCCTTCACCGATCGCCTGCTGGCGCTGCTGCCGTTCGAGCCGGCGGCGCACCGTATTCTCGGTGGTCCGCCCACCGTCTACGTCGGCCATCCCTTCCTCGCCCGCCTCGCCGAGGTGCGACCGCCGCAGCCGCGCAGCGCGCCGCTCGACGCCGGGCGCCGCCCGGTGGTGGTCGTGCTGCCCGGCAGCCGTCGCTCCGAGGTGACGCGCCTGATGGAGCCCTTCGGGGGCGCTCTCGGCCGGCTCGTCGACGCGGTCGGGCCGGTCGAGGTGATCCTGCCGGCGGTGGACCACGTCCGCGCCGAGATCGAGGCGCGTCTCGAGACCTGGCCGGTGAAGCCGACGATCGTCTCCGGCGAGGCGGCCAAGTTCGCCGCCTTCGCCCGAGCCGACGCGGCGCTCGCCGCTTCGGGTACGGTGACCTTGGAACTCGCCTTCGCCGGGGTGCCGATGGTCGCCGCCTACCGGCTCGATGCGCTCGGGCGGCTGATCAAGCGTTTCCTCGACGTGCCCGCTCCGCTGCGCGAGCTCCTGCCGGTGCGCTCGGCGCTGCTGCCGAACCTGGTGGTGGGCGAGAAGGTGGTTCCCGAGTTCATCGACGAGGACTGCCGCCCGGACGCGCTCGCCGATGCGCTCGTCGCCGTGTTGCGCGACGGACCGGCGCGGACCGCGCAACTTACCGCCTTCGAACGCTTCGAGATGCGGATGCGGCAGGGGCTGCCGGACGAGATCGGTGACGCTGCCGCGGCGGCCGTCCACGACCTCCTCGCCGATCGTCGGCCTTAACCACGCGGCCGACGGGCGGTTGCGCGTTCGTCGCAATTCGCGCACCGTCGTGTCACGGATGGAGACGGTGGCGATGTTCTCGCAGAAGACACTACATTTCTTCGGCAACGTCCTGAAGACACGGCCGCTGACGTTGCCCGGTATGATGGTGCGACGGGCGCGAGAGGCGGTCTCGGCGCCGCCGCACGGCATCGTCACCACGCGCTTCGGTGACGTCGTCTTTCCGGTCGACACCGACGTCCACATCCTGGCACGCAAATACTTCTTCCGTACCCACGAGATGTTCCTGGAGACGATCTTCCGGCGATATCTCAGACCCGGCTCGGTCTTCGTCGATATCGGCGCCAACATGGGGTACTGGTCGGCTTTCGCCGCTTCGCTGGTCGGTCCGACGGGAGAGGTGCACGCCTTCGAACCGGTGCCGGCGCTCCACGCCTCGCTCGAGCGGTTGGCGGCGGCCAATCCGGCCCATCGCTTCGTGTTGCGCAACGCCGCCTGCGGCGCGGAGCGCGGCGTGACCGCGATGACCGTGGTGACGCCCAGCGAAGAGAATTTCGCCAATTTCGACATCAACATCGGTTCGAATTCGGTGCTTCCGCATTTTCTCGATCACGGCGCCGAACTCGTCGAGACGATCGATGTCGACCTCTGCCGTTTCGACGATCATGTCGCCGAGAGCGGCCTCGATCTCGACCGAGTCGGACTGATCAAGATCGACGTGGAAGGCTACGAGAGCTTCTGCTTCGACGGCATGCCGCGCGTCCTCGATCGACCCGGACGGCGCATCCCGATCCTGTGCGAGGTCCTGAGCGATCCGCAACGCGATCCGCTCCTCGACGGGGCGAAGATCGTGGCCAAGCTCGAAGCCCGGGGCTACACCTGCCTCGACGCCACGACGCTCCGGCCGATCGACACCGCTCTGATGATGTACGAAGAGAACATCCTCTGCGTCTGATGAGACCTGTGCGCGGTTGGACCATCATGTTGATTTGATGCGTTTAATGT
>NZ_DAIPZB010000076.1:0-14642 GCF_036782435.1 Pinisolibacter sp.
GGGCCGTCCACCCCATCATCCCCGGCCGACGCGCAGCGGAGGGGAAGGGGATCCACGGATCCTTCTGCGAGCGTGAGACCGGCGGGTCCCTTTCCCTCGCCTACGACTCGCCGGAGACGACGGGCGGAGAACGTTTCCGCCGTCCGGCGGTCCGTCGCGCCGTGAGCCCCCTCACCGCCGGAACTTCGGACTGGCGTCCTCCTGGTCCTGCGGATCGCCGCGCCAGGTGTCGGCCTCCCACAGCTGCGTCAGGCCTTCCCGATAGGTCGGGTAGGTCAGGTCGCCGATCAGGCTGCGGAGCCGGGCGTTGCCGACGCGCTTGCTCTCGCCCCAGAAGCTCAGCGCCATCGGGGTGAAGGTGGCGGCGTCGAAGGGGATCTCCGGCGGCGGTTCGACACCCATCAGTTGCGCGGCGAGTTCGATGGGGAGCTGCGGCGGCGCCGGCTCGTCGTCGGAGACGTTGAGGATGCCGTCGAAGCGCGCCTTCGCGCTCGCGGCGATCGCCCGGCCGATGTCCTCGACCCGGATGCGATTGAACATCTGGCCCGGCTTGATGATGCGCCGCGCCGTGCCCTTCTCCAGATTGACGAAGGCGTTGCGTCCCGGGCCGTAGATACCGGCCAGCCGCAAAACGGCGACGGGGACGTCGACCTCCTTGCCGAGCGCGGCCCAGGCGCCCTCCGCGGCGATGCGCCAGCGGGTGCGGTCGGAGGCCGGCACCGGCACCGTCGTCTCGTTGACGGGACCGCCGTCGGCGTTGCCGTAGACGCCCACCGTCGAGAGATAGCCGATCCAGCGCAGCGTGCCGGCCGCCGCCGCGGCGCGGATCGCCGGTTCGAGGCGGGCGAGGAACGGGTCGCCGGCCTCGCTCGGCCCGGCCGAGACGAGGATGTGCGAGGCACGGGCGACCGCCGCGGCGAGGCGGGCGTCGGCTTGTGGCTCGGCGAGGCGGACGACGTCGAGGCCGGTCGCCGCGAGACGATCGGCCTTGGCCGGATCGCGGGCGGTGGTGACGAGGGAGCGGAGGTCGCCCTCCAGGGCGGCGGCGCCGTGGCGGGCGGAATAGCCCCAGCCGAGGACGAGGAGATCGAGGGTCGGTTCTATCATGGGGCGGACTGTCGAGGATGACCGCCTCCGACGCAACCAATTCGATCAAGAAGGATCGACGAGTGACGGATCTCGCGGGTCGAACCCCAGCGTCCGGCGCAGCGATGCGACGACCCGAGCGAGCGCTGCCTGCGGCAATCGGCCGAGCGGATAGGCATCGCTCGCTTCGATGGTGGCGATCTTCGCCGGACGTACGAGCGAAGGCGCCGGCAGCCCGGCGGTCCGGAAATCCGCGCCGAGGTCGACGTCGCCGTCCCAGGCCCGGTTCTCGGCGGAAGTGATCATCGCCACCCAGAGGAGCCGGCCTTCGACGCCGACGGGCCCATCGGAGACGACGAGCGCCGGCCGGTGCTGCCGGACCGGACGGTCGCTGTAGCGGAAGGGAACACGGACGACCGTGCCCTGCTCAAAGGTCGGCATAGGCGCGCTCGTCGGCGTCGGAGGCCCATTCATCGAAGGTTGCGAAGGGATCTTCGTTCTTCGTCGGTTTCGCCTTGGTGAGCACGACCCGGTCGCCTTCGATCGCATAGGCGAGCGTGTCGCCCTCGCCGAGATGGAGTGCGACGCGCACCGCCTGCGGGATGGTCGTCTGGGCCTTGGAGGTGAGGCGGCTCGTGATCATGACGGATGGTCTCCTGATCGGTAAGGATGTTCCTTACCACGGATCCGCGCCGAAACGAAGACGGGCGCCCTTCTTAACTCCCAAGCTCACAACCGGATATGCGACGAGCACAAGCAACGATTGATTTTTCTATCCACTCCCGTGTTACAAGTTCTGGTGCAACGATCGTTGCGCACTCGATAGCCTCCGGCGCCGCGACTCAAATATACGAATCGCATTCACGAGCCGTTCTGGCCAACAGAGTCGTCACCTTACGCAGCTAGACTCGAGCCATCTGCTTGGATCCATCACGCACAAAAGACCCACTTTTCAACAGAAATATGGGTTTTGGGGGTGTTGCCGGTTTGTACCTGTAATCCGACGCTTGACGAGGCTTCGAGACTCGGACTAGCGTTCCAATGAGGTTCAAAAAGAAAGCCGCTCAGAGGCTTGCACCCTCCAAGCGGCCATTCTTTCGAACTCCGGCAAATCCTGATCGGGCTGCCGGCGCTGTTCTGTGAAGAACAGGGCGATTTTGAATCGTACCTGGACAGCAAGTCAAGAGTCCGATCGTCTATGAGCGAAAGGCTCTTCCATGAACTCGAAATCTCCCATCGGCACTCGCGCTCGCACTGGCGAGCATTGTCCCGAATCCGGCGTCTGGAAGGTCGATGATGCCTTCGACACGACGACGGCGCCGATCGCCAAGGGCAACGTGATGCCGCCCTACAAGGGTCGGGCCGTCACTTGGATCCTGATCCAGTACGCTTGATTCAACGGCGAAAATGGCTATGGGGCGCTCAGGTGGGCGCCCCATTTCTTTTCGGGCACACACTTCAGATTACGACCTTGGGATCAGCCCTGTGGATCGATGCAATCTGTTAGCGGATTGTTAACCAACCCTAAGACACCGTTAGCGTGCCACGTGCAATTCTGCACGTGTGAGCCTGAGAGGACAGTATGCGGTACTCGCAGCTCAGAAAGGTCGGATTGGTGGCAAGTCTGGCTGCCAGTCTCACCACCATCGCAGTAGCGCTGATCAATTTCACTCGGTAAATGCCAATCCACGAAGTGATTTGATCTCCGACCAGAAGGGTGAGGTCGCCGCAAGGCGGCCTCACTGCTTCAGGCTCACTCTAGAAACCCCATGATTAACAGGATCTTGAGCGATTCTGTTGAAGCGAATTTTCGCCCATAATGGTTAATGATCTGTAAATCTTGAAGTGAACTCTCAAGGTACGAAGAAGGGCGCCCTCGCGGGCGCCCTTTTCATGTCTCGCATAGAAGGCGGTCCGGTCACTCGGCCGGCTTCTCGCCCTCTTCCTTCGGGATCTCCTGGCCGGTCTCCTGGTCGACGATCTTCATCGACAGGCGAACCTTGCCGCGCTCGTCGAAGCCGAGGAGCTTGACCCACACCTTGTCGCCTTCCTTGACCACGTCGGTGACCTTGGCCACCTTGCGCGGCGCGAGCTGCGAGATGTGAACGAGGCCGTCGCGCGAACCGAAGAAGTTCACGAAGGCGCCGAACTCCATGCACTTGACGACCGTGCCCTCGTAGATCGCGTTCACCTCCGGCTCGGCGGCGATGGACTTGACCCAGTTGACCGCGGCCTTGATCTTCTTCTGATCGGCGGAGGAGATCTTGACGGTGCCGTCGTCCTGGATGTCGACCTTGGCGCCGGTCTTCTCGACGATCTCGCGGATCACCTTGCCGCCCGAACCGATCACTTCACGGATCTTGTCGGTCGGGATCTTGAAGGACTCGATGCGCGGAGCATGCTCGCCGAGCTCCGGACGGGCCGAGGTCAGCGCCTTGGCCATCTCGTCGAGGATGTGCAGACGGCCGTCGCGGGCCTGGCCCAGCGCGACCTTCATGATCTCCTCGGTGATGCCGGCGATCTTGATGTCCATCTGCAGCGAGGTCACGCCGTCGGCGGTGCCGGCCACCTTGAAGTCCATGTCGCCGAGGTGGTCCTCGTCACCGAGGATGTCGGTGAGGACGGCGAAGCGCTCGCCCTCCTTGATCAGGCCCATGGCGATGCCGGCGGTCGGCTGCTTCAGCGGCACGCCGGCGTCCATCAGCGCCAGCGACGAGCCGCAGACGGTGGCCATCGACGAGGAGCCGTTCGACTCGGTGATCTCCGACACCAGACGGATGGTGTAGGGGAACTCGTGCTTGATCGGCAGGACCGGGTGGATGGCGCGCCAGGCGAGCTTGCCGTGGCCGATCTCGCGGCGGCCGGGCGAACCCATGCGGCCGGTCTCGCCGACCGAGTAGGGGGGGAAGTTGTAGTGGAGCAGGAAGTGCTCCTTGTAGGTGCCGGCGAGGGCGTCGACGAACTGCTCGTCTTCACCGGTGCCGAGCGTGGCGACGACGAGCGCCTGGGTCTCGCCGCGGGTGAACAGGGCCGAGCCGTGGGCACGCGGCAGGACGCCGACTTCGGCGACGATCGGGCGGACGGTGACGAGGTCACGGCCGTCGATGCGGGAGCCGGTGTCGAGGATGTTCCAGCGCACCACCTTGGCCTGGACTTCCTTGAAGGCGGTCGCGACCTTCTCCTTGTCGAACTTCGCCTCGCCGTCGGCGGGGACGAGCGCGGCCATGACCTTCGCCTTGGCGGCGTCGACGGCCTTGTAGCGGTCCTGCTTGACGGTGATCTTGTAGGCGTCGCGCAGATCGGCCTCGGCGATCTCGAGTACGGCGGCCTCGACGGCGGAGAGGTCCGGCGCGGTGAAGTCGCGCGGCTCCTTGGCGGCCTTCTCGGCGAGGCGGATGATGGCGTCGATCACCGGCTGGAAGCCGGCGTGGCCGAACATCACGGCGCCGAGCATGACGTCTTCGGAGAGCTCCTTGGCTTCCGATTCGACCATCATCACCGCGTCGTGGGTGCCGGCGACGACGAGATCGAGCTTGTTCTCGACCTCTTCGTCGATCTGCGGGTTGAGCACGTACTCACCGGCGATGTAGCCGACGCGCGCCGCACCGATCGGGCCCATGAAGGGGACGCCCGAGAGGGTCAGAGCGGCGGAGGCCGCGACCATGGCGACGATGTCGGGAGCGTTCTCGAGGTCGTGGGAGAGCACCGTGACGATCACCTGGGTGTCGCACTTGTAGCCTTCGACGAAGAGCGGGCGGATCGGCCGGTCGATCAGGCGCGAGATCAGGGTCTCGGCCTCCGACGGACGGCCTTCGCGTTTGAAGTAGCCACCCGGGATCTTACCGGCGGCGAAGGCCTTCTCCTGGTAGTTGACGGTCAGCGGGAAGAAGTCCTGACCGGCCTTCGGCTCCTTGGCGGAGACGACGGTGGCGAGAACGGTGGTCTCGCCGTAGGAGGCGAGCACGGCGCCGTCGGCCTGACGGGCGACCTTGCCGGTCTCGAGGACCAGCTTGCGGCCGGCCCATTCGATCACTTCACGATGGATGTGGAACATGTGTCTTCGGTCCTGGCGGGCACCCCCGACGAGGGGGAAGCGAACCCGCAGTTGAGGCACGGGAGACAGGCGCACATCTCGTGCGGCGCATCGGCTCCGTGCCGGTTCCGGGACGGACGAGGCGAACCCCGTCCGATGGACCATGAGCAAGACGGCGAGGGGCTCCTGCCCGTGACGGGCCGGCGGAGCCCCCGGCGATCCTGCCATGGTCCGCGACGTGTGCGACGAGGGCGATCCGATACGCGGCTCTCGGCGACACGGGGGACGGCGAGACGGATCTCACCGCGGAGAAGGAGCGGCGCGAGCGTCGCTCCGGGACCCGTCCGGCCCGGCGCGGAGGCCGCGGACGAACCGGCGGAGAAGCGGCGAATGCCGCTTCGGGGAAAAGACCGGAAGCGACGAGACCGCCGCTTCGGAAAGAGGGTCCGGAGCGGCGGGTGCCGCTCCGGGGAAGCTCGTCGGTCGATCGCTCGGGCGAACCCGGCGACCGGTCAGCGGCGCAGGCCGAGACGTTCGATGAGAGCCTTGTAACGCGCCACGTCCTTCGACTTCAGATAGTCGAGGAGCGAACGACGCGAGGAGACCATCTTCAGGAGGCCACGACGGGAATGGTTGTCCTTGGCGTGGGTCTTGAAGTGCTCGGTCAGGTTGGCGATACGCTCGGAGAGCACCGCGACCTGGACTTCCGGCGAACCGGTGTCGCCTTCGTGGGTCGCGTACTGCTTGACCAGTTCGAGCTTGCGTTCGGCCGTGATCGACATCGAGATCATCCTTTCGGGTGAGACAAACGAACATGGCCCCGCCGGGATGTCGTCCAGCGGGGTCGGGTGCGCGGGTCTTATGCACGAAACGCCGGGTTCGCGCCAGTGGAATGTGGCGCGTGAGCGCCAACTCGTCGCTCGACTTCGCGCGCGCGGGCGGGCAGTTTCCGTGGATGAACGTCCTCGCTCACCTCCGGCGCGCGGTGCGGATCGCCGCCTACGCCGTCTTCGGCCTCGCGGCGATCTTCGCCGTGCTGCTCGTCCTCTGGCGCTTCGTGGCGCCGGTGTCGATGCCGATGGTGGCGCGCTGGGTGACGGGGCAGCGGGTGGAACGGGTGTGGCGGCCGATCGAGAGCGTCGATCGTGATCTGATCGTCGCGGTGATCGCCTCGGAGGACACCGGATTCTGCCGCCATCACGGCATCGACTGGAACGAACTGATGGACGTCATCGACGACGAGGACGGGCCGAAACGCGGCGGCTCGACGCTCACCATGCAAGTGGCGAAGAATCTGTTCCTGTGGTCGGGGCGCAGCTACGTGCGCAAGGCGATCGAGATCCCGATGGCGATGATCGTCGATCTCGCATGGCCGAAGACGCGGATCTTCGAGATCTATCTCAACATCGCCGAGTGGGGTCCCGAGGGCGAATTCGGCATCGAGGCCGGCACCCGGCGGGCCTTCGGTCACGGCGCCGACCGGATCTCGGCCCGCGAAGCGGCGCTGCTCGCCGTGACCCTGCCCAATCCGATCCGCCGCAATCCGGCGAAGCCGTCGCCCGGCCTCCGGCGGGTCGCCGGCATCATCACCGGTCGGGCGGCGAACTCGCCCGAGGTCGCCGACTGCATCGGCAGGTGAGACTCACTCCCCGCCCAGCATGAACACGCGGCGCGGCACCAGTTCGCCACGGTCGACCTCGCCGATGGCGACGAGATCGCCGCCGCAGGTGACCCACACGGCGTCCTCGTCGGCGGGGGCGTCGCGACCGCGCAGGATCACCGACTGGCCACGGCGCAGGCGGGCGGCGGCGTCGCGGTTGACCGCCACCTCGGTGACCTCGGAAAGACCGGCCTCGACGGGCACGAGCAGGGCGCGGGCGGCGTCGAGACCGCCCTCCTCGGCCGCCTTCTCGATGTCGGCGAGCGGGATCATGTCGTCCTCTTCGAAGGGGCCGACGTGAACGCGCCTGAGGCCGATGACGTGGCCGCGGGTGCCGAGGCGCAGCCCCATGTCGCGGGCCAGCGCCCGGACATAGGTGCCCTTGCCGCATTCGCAGTCGAAGACCGCGGTGTCGGCGTCCGGCACGTCGACCAGGGCGAGATCGAGGATCTCGATCGGCCGGGCCTCGAGCACCACCTCCTCGCCGTCGCGGGCGAGGTCGTAGGCGCGTTCGCCGTCGATCTTGATCGCCGAGAACTTGGGCGGGACCTGCATGATCTCGCCGATGAACTCGGGGAGGATAGCCTCGATCTCCGCCTTGGTCGGCCGGTGGTCGGAGGTGGCGATGACCTCGCCTTCGGTGTCGTCGGTGGCGGTCTGGGCGCCCCAGCGCACGGTGAAGCGATAGACCTTGGTGCCGTCCATGACGAAGGACACGGTCTTGGTCGCCTCACCGAAGGCGAGCGGCAACATGCCGGAGGCGAGCGGGTCGAGGGTGCCGGCGTGGCCGCACTTGTTGGCGTTGAAGAGACGCTTCAGCCGCGACACCGCCTGGGTGGAGGTCACCCCCACCGGCTTGTCGAGCACGATCCAGCCGTGAACGTCGTCGAACTTCTTCTTACGGGCCATGAGGAGTGCTTTCGTGGATCCACGGTCGGGCGGCGCGGCGCGCCTCTCACTCCTCGTCGAGGTCGCGGGCGACCTCGGGGCGATGGAGGAGGGCGGTGACCGCGTCGTCGTCGTCGAAACGGGTGTCGAGTTGGAAACGGATGTCGGGGGCGAACTTGAGGTCCACCCGCCGGGCGATCCGACCGCGCAGCCACTTTCGC
Source organism: Pinisolibacter sp. (assembly GCF_036782435.1). Lineage (NCBI taxonomy): Bacteria > Pseudomonadati > Pseudomonadota > Alphaproteobacteria > Hyphomicrobiales > Ancalomicrobiaceae > Pinisolibacter > Pinisolibacter sp. Next base: position 7,889 of record NZ_DAIPZB010000076.1, read on the forward strand.
GACCGCTCGAGCCCGGCCATCACCTTGTTCACGTTGCGGCCGCCGAGCGGCATGACCAGCGCGGTGCCGTTCTTCAGATCCGGCGACATCCGCACCTCGGCCACCGAGATGACGACACCGTCGAGATCCGGATCGGCGATCTCGCCGCGGGCGAGGATGTCGGCGAGGGCATGGCGGACCAGTTCGCCGACGCGCAGCTGACGCTGCGAGGGGCCCTTCTCAGGCGCGGTCATGGGGCGTTCCTTCGGAGAGATGGGCGAGGATGTGGGCGCGGGTCCGTTCGAAGGCGTCGGCGTCGGCGAAGGCGGTGCGGGGGATCGGCAGACCCTGACGGCCACCGGTGGCGAGCACCAGATGGGTCGGCGTCTCGATCAGTCGCACCACCGCGGCCCACGGGAACCGCCAATCGAAATCGGTCGCGGTGGCGTGAATCTCCTCGTCGGCGAACTCGACCGTCAGCTCCTTCTCGGCCAGCGGCATGCGGGCGAAACCGGTGGCGGCGTTGAAGCCGACGAGGTGGTGGCGGAAGAAGAGGCCGAGCGACAGGAGGACGCCGAAGCCGTACCACGGGTACCATTCGGACCCGCCTTTCAGCGCTTCGCCGAGCAGGCTGCCGCCGGTCGGGGCGTTGCCCGGGACCAGCCCGAGGACGATGACGGCGAAGCCGAGCACGAAGACGACCAGAGCGATGCGGAAGGGCAGCGGACGCCGCGCGACGGCGGTCGACAGCGCGACCCAATCCGCACGCGCGAAGGGGAACGAGATCTTCTCGGACATGATCATCCTTCGTCAGGGGTCGAACCCGAGCGAGGTGAGGACGTGATGGCGGGCGGCGTCGCTGGACGCCGCCCTTCGCCGTGGCCGCCGGGTCAGAGCGACCGGGCGATCTCTTCGACGCGGTAGCACTCGATGACGTCGCCGGCGCGCATGTCCTGATAGGCCTCGAAGGACATGCCGCATTCCTGACCCACGACGACTTCCTTGGCGTCATCCTTGAAGCGCTTGAGCTGCGAGAGCTTGCCTTCGTGGATGACGACGTTGTCGCGGATGAGGCGAACCGAGGCGCCGCGCTCGACCGTGCCGTCGGTGACGAGACAGCCGGCGACCTTGCCGACCTTGGAGACGTTGAAGATCTCCAGGATGCGGGCGTTGCCGAGCATGGTCTCGCGGATCTCCGGCGTGAGCATGCCGCTCATCGCCTTCTTCACGTCGTCGACCAGGTCGTAGATGATGTTGTAGTAGCGGATCTCGACGCCTTCGCGCTCGGCCGCCTCGCGGGCTTCCTTCGACGCACGGACGTTGAAGCCGATGATCGCGGCGTTGGAGGCCGAGGCCAGCGACACGTCGGATTCGGTGATGCCGCCGACGCCGCCGTGGATGACGCGAGCCCGGACCTCGTCGTTACCGAGCTTCTCCAGCGCGCCGATGATCGCTTCGAGCGAGCCCTGCACGTCGCCCTTGACGACGAGCGTGAACTCCTTGCGACCGGCGGTCTTCAGCTGGTTCATCATCTCGGTGAGCGAGCCGCGCGCCGAGGTGCCGCGGGCCTGCTGCTTCTCGCGCTTCAGGCGCTGCCGATAGTCCGCGACCTCGCGGGCCCGGGCCTCGTTCTCGACCACGGCGAAGCGGTCGCCGGCTTCCGGGGTCTCCTGGAAGCCGAGCACCTCGACCGGGGTCGACGGACCGGCGTCGCGTTCGGGCGCGCCCTGGTCGTTGAGGAGGGCGCGGACGCGGCCCCAGGCGCCGCCGGCGACGAGGATGTCGCCGACCTTGAGGGTGCCGCGCTGGACGAGGACGGTAGCGACCGGACCGCGGCCCTTGTCGAGCTTGGCCTCGATGACGGTGCCCTCGGCCGCCCGGTTCGGGTTGGCCTTGAGCTCGAGCACCTCGGTCTGCAGCAGGATGGTCTCGAGCAGCTTGTCGAGATTGATCTTCTGCTTGGCCGACACTTCGACCTCGAGCACGTCGCCACCCATCGATTCCACCACGATCTCGTGCTGGAGCAGGGCGGTACGGACGCGCTGCGGGTCGGCCTGCGGCTTGTCGATCTTGTTGATGGCGACGATGATCGGCACGCCCGCGGCACGGGTGTGGTTGATCGCCTCGACCGTCGTCGGCATGACGCCGTCGTCGGCCGCCACCACCAGGATGACGATGTCGGTGGCCTTGGCGCCGCGCGAACGCATCGCCGTGAAGGCCTCGTGGCCGGGGGTGTCGATGAAGGTGATCTTCTGGCCGTTCGATTCGACCTGATAGGCACCGATGTGCTGGGTGATGCCGCCGGCCTCGCCCGCGGCCACCTTGGTGGAGCGAATGGCGTCGAGCAGCGACGTCTTGCCGTGGTCGACGTGACCCATGATGGTGACGACCGGCGGACGCTGACGCAGATCCTCGTCGGCGTCGGTGGCCGTGAACAGGCCTTCCTCCACGTCCGATTCGGCGACGCGCTTGACGGTGTGGCCCATCTCCTCGGCGATCAGCTGCGCCATGTCGGCATCGATGACGTCGTTGATCTTCATCATCTGGCCCTGCTTCATCAGCAGCTTGATGACGTCGACGGCGCGCTCGGCCATACGGTTGGAGAGTTCCTGGATGGTGATCGTCTCGGGCAGGATCACCTCGCGCGAGATCTTCTCGCGCGGCTCGAAGGACTGCATGCGGCGCTGCTGACGCTGGACGCGGCGCTTGAAGGCGGCGACCGAACGACCGCGGCCGCCCTCCTCCTCGGAGTCCTCGGTCTGGGCCGTCACCACGGTGAGCTTGCCGCGCTGCTTGTCGTCGCCCTTGGTGCGGGTCGGCTTGGGCGGCGGCGGCGCGGTCATGCGGCGCGCGGCGCCGGCGACCGGACGGGGCGCGGGACCCCGGCGCGGAGCCTCTTCCTCCTCCTCCTCGGCGGCCGGGCGGGCCGGACGGACGGCGGCAGGAGCAGCGGCGGCGGGGCGTGCCGCGGTCGGCGCAGCCGCGGGAGCGGCGGCTTCGGGCTCGGTGGCCTTTTCCGGCTCCGCCACGGGCTCGGGCTCACCGGCGGCCTTGCGGCGTTCTTCTTCCGCCGCGGCCTCGGCCTTGCGGCGGGCTTCGGCTTCGGCACGCTCCTTGGCGAGGCGCACTTCCTCGATGGCGCGCAGCCGCTCTTCCTCGGCGCGACGCTTGCGGTCCTCTTCCTCACGGATGCGGGCTTCGGCGAGAGCCTTCTCGCGGGCGGCGCGTTCGCCGGCCGAGAGCGTCTGCAGCACGACGCCGGTGCGCGACCGCTGCGGAGCGGGCGGAGCTTCGCTCGCCGTCGGCGCGGCCGGCGGCGTCGCCGGCTTCACTTCGGTGCGCGGCTTCAACTCGACCCGAGGCGCAGGCACCGCGGCGTGACCGTGTTCGGTCTCCCCCGGCTTCAGGATGCGCTTCTTCTTGGTCTCGACGAGCACGGTCTTCGACCGGCCATGACTGAAGCTCTGCTGGACCGTGGCGTCGGTCTTCAGCTTCAACGTCAACTTCTTCTTGACGTCGACGTGGAGGGTCTTGTCGCCGGTGGTCTTCTGTTCGTTCATGTGCCCGTCATTCCTGCGGCGTCGTGCCGCTCGTCGCGTGATGGCCGTCGTTCGTCGACACCGTGGTCCCGAAGGATTCGAGGCCTCGATATCTGGCGAGCGCGCCTGCGCGCTCGAGGAAGGTTTCGCTCGCCCGGCCAGCAAGCAGCGCAGCATGTATCACATTCGACCTGCCCAATGCCAAATCCAATTGGGCTCCGGTGAAGATTCGGACGACCGGAATGCCGATCTCTCCACCGAAGCGGCGCTTGAGCGCCGCGGCCAGCTTCTCGACCCCGTCCGACCCCGCTTCCGCGGCGTGGACGAGACCGGCGAGACGCTCGCGCGCCACCGCCGCTTCCACTTTGGCGAAGCCGGTCGTGACCAGCCCCGCCTTGCGCGCCAGGCCGAAGGTGCCCAGCGCCTGTTTCGCCATCAGCCCGTCGAGGCGCTCGGCGAGGTCCGCAGGGACTTCGACGGCGCTGCGCAGAGCGCGGGCGAAGAGCTTGCGCGCGACGGCCTTGTCGACCGCGGCGCGCGTCGCCTCCACCCAGACCCCACGGCCGGGCAGGTCCCGCTTCAGATCCGGCACCACGGTTCCATCCGGGGCCTGAACGAAGCGGATCATCTCTGCGAGCGGCCTCGTCTCGCGGGAGACGATGTCGGTTCGCGTCACGTCCGCCTTCTTCGGCGGGCGTTCATCCCATTCGGGCGCCTCGTCGGCGCCCGGTTCGGCGTCAGTGTTCGCCACTCTCCGCCTCGTCTTCCCCGGCGTCGACCGGCTCTTCGACCGGCGGCTCGATCCAGCCGGCGGCGACGCGGGCGGCCATGATGATCGCTTCGGCGTCGGTGCGGTCGAGATCGAAGCCGTCGAGCGTACCGGCGTGCTTCTCGACTTCGCCGCCCTTGCGCTCGGTCCAGCCGACGAGATCGTCGGTGGCACAGCCGGCGAGGTCCTCGACCGTCTTGATGCCGTCCTTGCCGAGCGCCACCATCATCGCGGTGGTGACGCCGGGGACGTCACGCAGTTCGTCGGCGACGCCGAGTTCCTTGCGTTCGGCGTCCTGAGCCGCTTCGAGCGCCTCGAGCCAGGCGTTGGCGCGGGACTGGATCTCCTCCGCCGTCTCCTCGTCGAAGCCCTCGATACGGGCGATCTCGTCGATGCCGACGTAGGCGAGTTCCTCGACCGTGCCGAAGCCTTCGGTGGCGAGCAGCTGGGCGACGACCTCGTCGACGTCGAGCGCTTCCATGAAGAGTTGGGTGCGCTCGGCGAATTCCTTCTGACGGCGCTCCGATTCCTCGGCCTCGGTCATGATGTCGATGTCCCAGCCGGTGAGCTGGGAGGCGAGGCGGACGTTCTGGCCGCGGCGGCCGATGGCCAGCGACAGCTGATCGTCCGGCACCACCACTTCGATGCGGCCGGCATCCTCGTCGAGCACGACCTTGGCGACTTCCGCCGGCTGCAGGGCGTTGACGATGAAGGTGGCGGCGTCGTGCGACCAGGGAATGATGTCGATCTTCTCGCCCTGGAGCTCCTGCACCACCGCCTGGACGCGGGAACCGCGCATACCGACGCAGGCGCCGACCGGGTCGATCGACGAATCGCGCGAGATGACGGCGATCTTGGCGCGGGAGCCCGGGTCGCGGGCGACCGACTTCACCTCGATGATGCCGTCGTAGATCTCCGGCACTTCCTGGGCGAAGAGCTTCGCCATGAACTGCGGATGGGTGCGGGAGAGGAAGATCTGCGGCCCGCGCTGTTCGCGGCGGACGTCGTAGACGTAGGCGCGGACGCGATCGCCGTTGCGGAAGGCCTCGCGCGGGATCAGCTCGTCGCGACGGACGATCGCCTCGCCACGGCCGAGGTCGACGATGACGTTGCCGTATTCGATGCGCTTGACCGTACCGTTGACGATCTCGCCGATGCGGTCCTTGAACTCGTCGAACTGGCGATCGCGCTCGGCTTCGCGGACCTTCTGGACGATGACCTGCTTGGCCGACTGGGCGGCGATGCGGCCGAAGTCCATGGGCGGCAGCGGCTCGCCGATGAAGTCGCCGACCTGGGCGTCGGGATTGCGCAGGCGGGCGTCGGCGAGCGGGATCTGGGTCGCCGGATTCTCGAAGACCTCGACCACCTCGAGCAGGCGCTGCAGCTTGATCTCGCCCGTCTTCGGGTTGATCTCGGCGCGGACCTCGGTCTCGGACCCGTAGCGCGAGCGCGCGGCCTTCTGGATGGCGTCCTCCATCGCGGCGAGCACGATCTTGCGATCGATCACCTTCTCACGCGCGACCGCATCGGCGATCTGGAGGAGTTCCAGTCTGTTGGCGCTGACTGCCATCGTCTTCTCCCTCGCGGCCCGATCGCGGATCGGGCACGTGTCGTCCTTCTCAGTGGACCGCCGGATCCTCGACGTCGTCGAGATCCGTACGGGCCTGTCGCTTGGCCGCCTTCAGCGAGGCGGCGACGAGATCGTCGGTGAGTATCAGCCGGGCGTCCGCCAGGAGATCCAGCGGCAGCCAGACGGTGTCGGGTTCGCCTTCGGCGACACCGTCGAGCTTCACCCCGAACGTGTCGTCCTTCACGCCGACGAGGAGCCCGCGGAAACGCCGGCGGCCCTCGTGGTTCTGCTCCAGCTCGATCTTGGCGACGTGGCCGGCCCAGCGCTCGAAGTCCGAGCGGCGCACCAGCGGCCGGTCGATGCCGGGCGAAGACACTTCCAGATGATAGGCCCGATCGACCGGATCGTCGGCATCGATCACCGGCGCCAGATTGCGGCTGATCTGCTCGCAGTCGTCGACACCGATGGTGCCGTCGGGACGCTCGGCCATGATCTGGACGGTGAAACCGTTGCGGCCCGAGCACTTCACGCGGACGAGACGGAAGCCGAGATCTTCGATCACCGGTTCGGCGATCGCCGCGATGCGGGCGTCGAGACCGGTCTCGTGGATCAGGCGGGGTTCGTGGCGCGTCGTCAGTGTCGTCGGTCCCGGTGGTTCGATCGCTTCGGGAAACGTCGGGCGGTCATCGGACCAACACCGAAAGAGCGGGTCCCCTCGGGGGCCCACTCTCGTTTCGTCACGAGGACGATCTGAGAATTTCGTGCTTGGAGGGGCTTATAAGTCAGATCCCGGGAGAAAGGCAAGTCTCCGCGGCGGATTTCCTCGAAATCACACCCTTCGGAACACCAGATATGCCGGGGTGCGGCCTTCGCGGAGTGCCTTTTCCTCGTAGCGGG
>NZ_DAIPZB010000077.1:0-13016 GCF_036782435.1 Pinisolibacter sp.
TCTCCTGTCGACGGATTCCAGTTCAGAACGAGGACATCCCCGGGGGCAAGGTCAGAAAAAACGTCGAAAAGCGTCGACTTTCCGGAACCGTTTGGTCCGATCACGACTGCCAATCGTGGCAAATCTGTCAGCTTTGCTTCGCGAAATAGCCGGAAATTGGCGATTTCCAGTGCCTCAATCTGCATCGACATGGTCGCCTCGCCGTTTCCATTCTGACTTCATCGAACGGTGCCGCATGCTCGTACGCTGCTATGAATAGATCAGCAGGGCCTCACCGACCAGCGGCGAACTCAATGCCCGCCCGTCGGCTTCCACTCCAGGCGGGCCTTGATGCGGCGGGCGAGGCCGTCGCGGACCTGACGGTAGACGTCCATGATCTGGTCGCGCGAGCCGTTGGCGAGTTGCGGATCGGGGGTCGGCCAGTACTCGACTTCCGCGGCGATGGTGCGGGTCATGTCGAGGGCCTTGTGGTGGGCCTCCGGCGCCAGGGTGATGATCAGGTCGAAGTTGTCGTCCTCGATCTCCTCGATGGTGCGCGGCCGATGGCGCGAGATGTCGACGCCCATCTCTTCCATCGCCTTGACCGAGAAGGGATCGAGCTCGCCTTTGCGGACGCCGGCGGACTGGATGTAGATGGTCTTGGAGAACCACAGGCGGGCCAACGCCTCGGCCATGGGAGAGCGGACGGCGTTGAGACCGCAGACGAAGAGGACGGAGCTCGGACGCATCCGATCCACCGGCGTCATCCCTTCCAGTGCAGCGAGCAGATCAGGGTGAAGAGGCGGCGGGCGGTGTCGAAGTCGATTTCGACCTTGTCGGCGAGACGATCGATCAGGACCTGCGAACCCTCGTTGTGGAGACCGCGCCGGCCCATGTCGATCGCTTCGATCTGTGACGGGGTCGAGGTGCGGATGGCGGCGAAATAACTCTCGCAGACGAAGAAGTAGTCTTTGACGATGCGGCGGAACGGCGTCAGCGACAGGAGATGGACGGCGACCGGGGCGCCCGTCTCGTCGCGGATGTCGAAGGCGAGGCGATTGTCGACCATGGCGAGGGTGAGCCGGAAGGGACCGCCGTCGTGACCGGCGGGGGCGAAGTGGTTCTCTTCGATCAGGTCCCAGATGGCGACGGCGCGCTCGTGCTCGACATCGGCGCTGGAGCGCTCGATGGATCCTTCGTCCAGCTTCACCTCGACGAGGCGCGTGCGCGGCTTCTCTTTCGTCTGCGGCGAGCCCATGGTCGGCGCGTGCCCTCCCGGGCTTTCGGTTGGATGGCGGGGCGCGGGCCCCGAAGCATCAGAGGTTGAGGCGGATCGACACCGAGCGGCCGTGGGCGTCGAGGCCTTCGGATTTCGCCAGGAGCATCGCCGCCGGGCCGAGCGCGCGCAAGCCCTCGGCGTCGAGTTGGAGGATCGACGTTCGTTTGACGAAGTCGAGCACCGACAGGCCGGAGGAGAAGCGCGCCGAGCGGGCGGTCGGCAACACGTGGTTCGAGCCGCCGACATAGTCGCCGATCGCCTCGGGCGTGTGGTGGCCGAGGAAGAGGGCACCGGCGTTCCTGACCTTCGCGGCGAGCGGGCCGGGATCGTCGAGGGCGATCTCGAGATGTTCGGCGGCGATGCGGTCGGCGAGGGGTACCGCCTCGTCGAGGTCGCCGACGAGGATGATCGCGCCGTAGTCGCGCCAGCTCGCCCGCGCGGTCTCGGAGCGCGAGAGGGTGGCGAGCTGCTTCTCCACCGCCTTCTCCACCTGGTCGGCGAGATCGGCACTGTCGGTGATCAGGATCGACTGGGCGGCCGGGTCGTGCTCGGCCTGAGCGAGCAGGTCGGCGGCGAGCCAATCGGGATCGTTCTTCGCGTCGGCGAGGATCAGCACCTCCGACGGGCCGGCGATCATGTCGATGCCGACCTTGCCGAAGACGCGGCGCTTGGCGGCGGCGACGAAGGCGTTGCCGGGGCCGACGATCTTGGCGACGGGGGCGATGCTCTCGGTGCCGTAGGCGAGGGCGGCGACGGCCTGGGCGCCGCCGACCTTCCACACCTCGTCGACGCCGGCGAGGTCGGCGGCGGCGAGCACCAGCGGATTGAGCTTGCCGTCGGGCGTCGGCACGACCATCACCAGCCGGTCGACGCCGGCGACCTTGGCCGGCACGGCGTTCATCAGCACCGAGGAGGGATAGCTGGCGGTGCCGCCGGGCACGTAGAGGCCGACGGACTCGAGCGCCGTCCACTTCGAGCCCAGGGTCACGCCGAGGGCGTCGGTGTAGACGTCGTCCTTCGGCATCTGGCGGGCGTGATGCGAGCGGATGCGGTCGCGGGCGAGTTCGAGCGCGGCGGAGGTCTCGGCGTCGACCGCCTCCTTGGCGGCGGCGATCTCGTCGACCGTGACGCGCAGGCCGGTGGGGCGCAGGTCGACGCGGTCGAACTTCGCTGTCAGATCGTAGAGGGCGTCGTCGCCGCGGGCGCGGACGTCGGCGATGATCTCGGCGACGGCGCGATCGACGTCTTCGGAGACCTCGCGCTTCATGTCGAGGAGATCGGCGAAGCGACGGTCGAAGTCGGCGTCGCGGCTGTCGAGACGGATGGCCAAGGTCGAATGCCTCGAAACGGGGAACTCGGGAGAGCCGCGGTGAACCGCCACCCTCCGACACGTGGGGAGCGTGGTACCCGATCGGAAGGGGCGGGGCAACGCCCCCGGCGGGCGCGGCGTCCGAGAAACCGGCCGCAGCGGGCGGGATTCGCCAGCCGTGAGCGCTTCACGGCCTACGCCGTCGCTTCGCACGCGTCGTTCGCCTAAGCTGGGTCCGGCGCCGGCCATTGGTACGGGGACGGGAACGAGCATGACACTCCTTGTCGGACGAAAAGCCGCGCAGCGGCCGCAGCGAACCCGCGGCTTCGCCGTATCTCCGCGTCTTCTGGCGTGCGTCCTCGCGACGGTCGCGACGCCGGCGTGGGCCGCCGGAGCGGTTTTCGACAAACCGGTCGCGCTGACGGCGGTTCCCGGGGCGGAAGGGCGCGAGGTCGTCTGCACCGACTACGGAGATCTGGGCGTCGTCGAATTGCGCGACGGGCCGTCGTCGGAGCCGGCGGTGCTGGTCGGCGGCGGCGTGAAGAGCTGCGGTGCCGCCGCCGCCGAGCGGGGCGTGAAGCTCGATACCGCCGACATGGCGTTGGCGGGGCGCGTCGGGCCTCTGCTGATCTTTTCTCAGATGGATCCGCACGGCGCCGTCGGGTTCGCCGTCGTGCGGGCGCGCGACGGCGAGGTCGTGATGCGGGAAGCGGCGACCGGCGATCCGTTGTTCCGCTCCGCCCGGGTGCTCGCCGACGGGTCGGTGTCGCTGAAATACACGCGCGCCGTCAACGCGCCCTGCTCACTCCTAGCCGACGCGGCGGGATGCTGGGATCGTCTGGCGAGCGAGGGGATCGTTCCGGGCGCGCTGGCGAAGCGGTCTCCGCGGGCGAACATCTGTGCCCGAGCCTATGAGGCCGTGTCCGCACCACGCGACGATCCGAGCATCGTCTCGTGGGACCAGGAGACGATCTTCGAGGCGGGCGGCGACATCGCCGGCAAGAGTTTCGGCGAGAAGATCGGCTGCGACGCCCTACCGTGACCGGCGTGCGACGCGGCTCAGGCCTCTTCGTGCTTCGGGCAGCTTTCGGTCGCCCAGGCGGCGCCGAGGTCGCACAGGCCCGCCTCGAGGCACTCGACCTCGATGCGCAGCACGCCGCCACCGGCGAAGATCGCCTCGACCACGCCGGAGGGCGCATCGGTCTCGGTGAAGCGCAGGGCGAGGAGTTCGAGCACGGTATCGGGCCGGTCGCGTGGGATGCGATGCGCGCGGACACGGGTGACGCGATCGAAGCGCAGGGCGGAGCGGCGACGCTCGAAGGCGCGACGGCTCTTCTCGCCGGCGCTCTCCCAGACGAAGCGGTTGAGGGCGAGCACCAGACGTTTCTCGTCGGCGCGCCAATGGATGTCGCCGGCCTTCAGGACCGCGTCCTGGAGGTGGGCGGAGAGGATCTCGAGATCTTCGGCGTCGAGGGCGAGCAGTTTCAGATCGGTCATGGCGCTCTTTCGGGGCGTCGCGGATCGGCCGGGGCCGTTTCATCCCAGATAGGGAGCCGAGGCCCGCGTCACAACCCGAAAACGCCCGATCCGAACACGCCGCCGCTCGGCTCGGTGCGGCGGCGTCAGCGCATGCCTTCGCCGGAGACGCGCTCGATCACCGCGCCGCAGCGCGACAGCTTCTCTTCGAGGCGTTCGAAGCCGCGGTCGAGGTGGTAGACGCGCGAGACGATGGTCTCGCCTTCGGCGACGAGGCCGGCGATGACCAGCGACACCGAGGCGCGCAGGTCGGTGGCCATGACCGGGGCGCCGACCAGACGGGGCACGCCGGTCACCGTGGCGGTGCGGCCGTCGATGGCGATGTGGGCGCCGAGGCGGGCGAGTTCGGCGACGTGCATGAAGCGGTTCTCGAAGATCGTCTCGGTGATGCGCGAGGAGCCGGCGGCGCGGGTCATCAGCGCCATGAACTGGGCCTGCAGGTCGGTCGGGAAGCCGGGATAGGGCTCGGTGACGACGTCGATCGGGCGGATGGCGGTGGCCGGATCGCGGGCGACGTGCAGGCCGCCGTCGACCTCCTCGATGGTCGTGCCGGTGGCGGCCAGCACGTCGAGCGCAGCGCGCAGCAGGTCGCCGGAGGTGTTGGTCAGGGTGACGTCGCCGCCGGTCATGGCGACGGCCATGGCGTAGGTGCCGGTCTCGATGCGGTCCGGCATCACCCGGTGGGTGGCGCCGTGCAGTCGCTCGACGCCCCGAATACGGATCACCGAGGTGCCGGCGCCCTCGATCTTCGCGCCCATGGCGACGAGGCAATCGGCGAGGTCGACCACCTCGGGCTCGCGGGCGGCGTTCTCCAGCACCGTTTCTCCCTTGGCCAGGGTCGCCGCCATCATCAGCGTGTGGGTGGCGCCGACGGAGACCTTGGGGAAGACGTAGCGGGCGCCCTTCAGGCCACCGGGGGCCTCGGCCATGGCGTAGCCGGCGACGATGTCGATCTTGGCGCCGAGGGCCTCGAGGCCGGCGATGAACAGGTCGACCGGGCGGGTGCCGATGGCGCATCCGCCGGGCAGCGACACCTGGGCGCGATGGCAGCGGGCGAGCAGCGGCCCGATCACCCAGAACGAGGCGCGCATCTGGCTGACCAGATCGTAGGGGGCGCGGATGTCGACGATCTCACGCGCGGTGAGATGGATCGTCTGGCCGGCGAGATGGTCCTCACCCGGGCGCTTGCCGTTCAGCGAATAGTCGACGCCGTGGTTCGACAGGATGCGGGTGAGGAGCGACACGTCGCGCAGGCGCGGCATGTTCTCGAGGGTGAGGCGTTCATCGGTGAGCAGCGAGGCGATGATCAGCGGCAGGGCGGCGTTCTTGGCGCCGGAGATCGGGATGATCCCGTCCAGCCGATTGCCGCCGACGATCCGGATCTTGTCCATGAAACGCGCCTCTTCGCCGAGATGTCCGCCGGGCGGGAGATCGCCCGCGCGCGGAGGGGCCGGTCACCGGCCGTGTTTCGCCGTCTTCGGTCCGCCACCCGAGTGTCGCGCTCCCTTAGCCGGTCATGACAGGGGGAGCAAGTGCGGGACATCCCGCCGCGGAGCGGCCACGCCGCCTCGAAACCAGTCCGGCGTGGCCGAAACGTGGCGCGGGCGATCGCACGGGGTGTGATTCCGACCGGTCGGCGCGCGATCACGGGCGCCGGACCGTCGGGTCGGCTCGGAAATCAATCGTCCGCCGGCGGCTCGTCGCGGCGAGCTCCCTCTTCGGCCTCGCGGCCGCGGGTCTGGTCCTTGCGGCGGCGCAGGTTGGCGCGCAACTGGGCGGCGAGGCGCTCGGCGCGCTCGTCCCGAGCGGAGGGGCGGGGAGGGGGCGATTCGGGTCGGTCGGACATGGGGCGATCATGCCAGAGCGAAGGATCGCCCGGAACCGGCGAAGGGGAGGACGAAAGGCGTCCCGGTCCACGAGGGCAGGCCGCGGCCGAGGGGGCGCGAACCCCGGCGGCAGGCTCTGCGCTCGCGAAATCCGCGGTGTTTCGTCGGCGGCGATTTCCTCGGGCGACGAGGCTTGCGCTCCCGGAGCGACTGTGGCACATAGCGCTCCGCACGAGGCACCCCGGCACCGCCGGGGCCGGCCCATGGGTCGACACCTCGCCCGCCGACCGCGTCTCGCGGGTCGCGCAAGCTGCGGTAGCTCAGTGGTAGAGCACTCCCTTGGTAAGGGAGAGGTCGAGAGTTCAATCCTCTCTCGCAGCACCATTCCTTCTCGTTTCACCGAACGTCACGACCGAGCGCCGCCGGCGTCTCGCGTCGCCGCGTCCCGTCTCGTCCCGGACGACGGTCCGGGGGGCTCACGGACGCGCGCCGCCGCGCTCGACCAGCCGGCCCGGCACGACGCGGCGGATGGCCTCGCGCGGTCCGCCCTCCATCTCGGCGAGGAGGCAGGCGAAGGCGCGTTCGGCGATGGCCGCTTCGTCCTGGCGCAGCGACAGGATGCGGACGGGGAGCGCATCGAGCAGCGGGTGGTGGTCGAAGGTGCCGAGGACGAGGTCGTCGGGGAGGCGGCCGAAACGCGACGCCAGTTCCGACAGCGCGCCCTCGAGCATCAGCAGCGACGTGCACATCAGTGCCTTCGGCCGGCGGCCGTGCGCCAGGATCTCCCGCATCAGCGCGCCACCCGCCCGAGGTTCGTCGCGGGGCGCGACGTGGATGCGCGCTTCGGTGCCCGTGAGACCGGCGGCACGGGCGGCGGCGCGGAAGCCGGCGAGGCGATCGGCGATCGAGGGCAGGTCCGGGCAGGCGCAGAGAAGATCGACGTCGCCGCCGGAGAGTTCGATCAGGCGGGCGGCGATGCGGTGCGCCGCCGCCTCGTTGTCGGAGACGACGGTCGACCAGGGGGACTTCGGGTGCGCCCGGTCGACCATGACGACGGCGGTGCGGCGGCTGCGCCGCAGCGCTTCGAAGGCGGTCGGCGGGCGACAGGGCGCGACGACGAGGCCGTCGACGCCTCGGCCGAGGAGGCCGGCGACGGCCTGCGCCTCGCGCTCGGGATCCTCGTGGCCGGACGCGGTGAGCAGCACCCGACCGGTGGCGCGACAGCGGTCCTCGAGCTCGGCGGTGAGACGGGCGAAGAAGGGGTTGGCGAGGTCGGGGACGACGAGGCCGACCGCCTCGCTGCGGCGGGTCCGCAAGGATCGCGCCGTCTGGTCGACGACGAGGCCGTGAGCGGCGACACAGGCCTCGATGCGCTCGCGCGTCTCCGCCTTGATGCGGTGACGTTCGGCCTGACCGGCGACGACGAACCGCACCGTGGTGCGCGAGAAGCCGGTCGCCTCGGCGATCTCGGCGATCGTCCGGGGGCCGGATCTGCGGCTGACGTGTTCCGTGCTCACCATTCCTTCGTCGCCCCGCCGTGATCGCGGACCGGTTGGTCCGCGGCCGCGCCCCGTCGCAGCCTCACAACATCGACCATGCCGATCCCGCCACGTCGACCACGATGTTCTGGGTGATCGCCTGGGCGACGAAGGCGCGCAGCACTTCGGCGAGGTGAGCTTCGTCGACATAGGCGACGGTGATGTGGTTCGACTGGTGGCCGGCCATCAACTGGTCGCGCGAGACGCCGTCGAGGACGGCGTTGAGCAGCGGCCATTCCCTGGTCGTGGCATTCAACCGACGCCGGAACTCCTGGCTCGGCAGTTCGACCGCGTGACCGGTGCCGACGTGGAGATGGACGGTGGTGCCTTCGTAGTGGGCGCGGGCCCAGATCAGCCGTCCGGCCTTGCCCTGTCCGGCGATGGTCGAGCCGCCCTTGGGGAAGTACATCGGCGGCTGGCGATGGCCGGTCGCGCCACCGATGCCGCCCTTCAGGTGCTCGAAGGGGACCGAGCCGGAGATCTCGAGATCCCAGTAGAATTCGCCCTCGAAGGCGCTGCCCCAGCGGATGTCGTGCAGCGTCGTCTCCGCCGGCAGGCCGAGACCGTCGAGCAGCCGGAAGAGCATCGTCTGCGGGATGGCGGTGCCCATGTCGACTTCGTTGACGCAGGGGATCGGCTTGCCGGGGCGGACGATGCGGCCGTCCTCGGTCGGGATCGGGAAACGCTCGGTCGAACCGATGGCGCCTTCGGCGAAATCGGAGGCGGCGCAGGCCCGCGCCAGACCCTGCTGGTACTGGACGCCGACGGCGGTGAGGCCGAAGCGATCGACGAAGCGGCCGAGCGCGATCAGCATGGCGCACTGTTCGAGCACCTGATCGCGGGTGAGCTCTTTCGCCCCGTCGCTGCCCCACAGGAAGGTCATGCCGCGCGCCTCGTAGAAGGCGAGGCAGTCCTGGCGCAGGCTCTGCGGCACCTTGGCGATCTCCATCAGCAGATCGGACTGCGACAGGCTCTCGAGCGGCAGACCGATGTCGGCGAGCGCCTTCAAGGGGAAGACGCCGTTCATCATGCCCATGCAGTAGGTGTCGAAGAGACCGATGATCTCCTTGTGGCGAAGGGAGAATTCGCCGACGCGGATACCGACCTCGCCGGCTTCGCTGCGCATCACCGGATGGGTGGCGTCGACGCGGTGGAGATGGGAGACGTCGTGGACGATCGCCCCCGTCTCGAGCCAGGTCTTCAGGCCGTTCAGGAAGAAGGCGTCGTCGAAGCCCTCCGACCACAGGCGCGAATAGGGTTTGCCGAGCGAGGTCAGCGTGCCGGCCATGCACAGCATGCCGACGAGGCCGGGCCAGGTGCCGTCGAAATTCGCCAGGAGCAACACCGGGCCGCGGTGGCGGGCGAGGCAGTTGGCGAGGTGATGGGAATACTGCCATGCCGTGAGCAGCACGATCACCGGCGCTTCCGGATCGATGGCGGCGAAGACGTCGGAGCCTTCGCGCTGGGAGGAGATGAAGCCGTGGCCCTTGTCCTCCTTGAACGGGTGGGCGCGGCGGGCGCGCCTGCCGAGGCCGGTCAGCGCGCCAGCCAGCAGCCCTTCGTATTTCGCCTCGACCGGCCAGCATTCGACGTTGGCGCTCTCGCGCAGGTCGGCGTTGGTGACGAAGAGGACCTCGTCGGCGGAGGGCGTCAGATAGGCGGGCTCCAACGGCAGCTTCAGCGTCAACATGGTCGCATCTCCCTGTCATTCTCGGCTCGCGAATTCCGGATCCACCCGAAATTCGCGAGCGTCACGGCCCGACCGGCCGCCGCGCTTTCGGTTCAGACGGCCGACATCGCGTCGCGCATCGCCTTCTGCTGGTCGTAGAGGGTGAGGAACACGCGGAATTTCGCGTCGTGGAAGGCGCGGCGGGCCGGGTTCGGGGCGACGGTGCGGCCGGGTCGGACCATGGCGCGCGCCGCCGTGGCGACGTCGGTGAAAGCGCGCGAAGCGACCGCCGCGAGCAGGCCGGCGCCGAGCGTCACCGCGTCCTCGTCCTCGACGAGATGGATCGGTAGACCGAGTGCGTCCGCCTGTTCGCGCAGCAACAGCGGGTTCCGGGTGCCGCCGCCACACATGACGATCCGCTCGATGCGATGGCCGCAGGCGTTCATCGTCTCGACGATGTGGCGGGTGCCGTAGGCGAGCGCCTGGAGCGTGGCGAGGTAGAGGCGCGGCAGGGCGTCGGCTTCGTCTTCGAGGGTCAGACCGACGATCGCGCCACGGGCGTTCGGGTCGGCGCGCGGCGAACGGTTGCCGTGGTGGTCGGGAAGGACGTGGAGATGGCGGGTCGGCTCGCCGTCGCGGGCCTCCAGCGCCGCGACCCGGCCGGCGAGCACCGTGTAGACGTCGGACCCGGCCGCGGTCGCCTCCGTCTCGAGCGCGGCGAAGCCGGCGGAGCGGCGCAGCGTCCAGTCGATCAGCGAGCCGGCGGCGGACTGGCCGCCCTCGTTGAGCCAGAGCCCGGGGATCATCGCGCCGTGATATGGGCCCCAGACGCCCGGCACCATGACCGGGTCGCGTGAGGCGACCATGTGACAGTTGGAGGTGCCGCCGATGAGGGCGAG
Source organism: Pinisolibacter sp. (assembly GCF_036782435.1). Classification (NCBI taxonomy): domain Bacteria; kingdom Pseudomonadati; phylum Pseudomonadota; class Alphaproteobacteria; order Hyphomicrobiales; family Ancalomicrobiaceae; genus Pinisolibacter; species Pinisolibacter sp. The sequence goes on from NZ_DAIPZB010000077.1 coordinate 10,036, forward strand.
CGTCCCCTCCGGTGCCGCACCGGTGAGCGCCAGACCGCCGGCATGGGCATCGATGATGCCGGTGGCGACCGCGATACCGGCCGGAAGCCCCATCTCGGCTGCAGCGGCCGGCGTCAGCCGTCCGGCGACGGATCCGAGCGGCTTGACCTCGGCCGGCACCCGTTCGAGGAGATCGTCGAGGCCGACGGCGGCGAGCATCGCGGTGGGGAACCGGTTCTCGTGGGCGAGGAAGTTCCACTTGCAGCCGAGGGTGCAGACCGAGGCGACGTCGGCGCCGGTCGCCCGCCACACGACGTGGTCGGCGAGATCGTGGACGCGCCCGACCTTCGCCCAGCGATCGGGGAAGCGGCGCTTCAGCCACAGGAGCTTGGGTAACTCCATCTCGATCGACACCTCGCCGCCGACGTAAGCGAGCGCCGGATCGGCGGTGGCGTTGATCTCGGCGGCTTCGCGGCCGGCGCGGTGGTCCATCCACATGACGACGTCGCGTCGCGGGTCGCCGTCCTCGGCGACGGAGACCGGCGCGCCATCGGCGCCGACGGCGACCAGCGAGCAGGTGGCGTCGACGCCGATGGCGGCGACACGGGCCGGATCGACGGCGGCTTCGGCGAGTGCCTCGCGCACCGCGGCGCAGGCGTTTTCCCAGATGTCGGCCGAGGACTGTTCGACGACGAGGTCGCGCGGACGGAACTGCAGGATCGGCCGGACGCGGAAGGCGAGCCGCCGACCGGTGGTGTCGTAGAGCCCGGCGCGGACGCTCGCCGAACCGACGTCGATGCCGGCGAAGAGGGGAGAGGAGAGCGTTCCCATGGCGGCCTTCTCGTGTGCTGCCTCGTGGTAGCACGCTACTTCTCCGCCGTTCCGGCATCAAGGGCGGGGCCGGGGTATCTTTTTCTGTATATTCGACCAAAGTATGAATTGTAACATGTCACGTTGTGACCACTAAGCTCAGAGGCAAGACATCCGTCGGGCGCGACGCCGTCCGGAAAGGGAGACGACATGTCCCGTGAGGACCGTTTCGGATTGTCGGCGGCGCTCGCGACCCCGTTCGACGCTGAGGGGCGGGTCGACCTCGCCCGGCTCGCGGCCCATGCGCGGCGCTGCCTGGACCAGGGGTGCGACAGCCTCACGCTCTTCGGCACCACCGGCGAGGGTGCCTCGCTCTCGGCGGCGGAGCGGACCGCGATGTTCGATGCCGTCGTCGGCGCCGGCGTCGCGCCGAGCCGGCTGGTCTCGGCCGTCGCCGAGACCGCCGTCGGTACGGCGATCCTGCGGGCTCGCGACGCGCTCGACGCGGGTGTCCGGGCGGTGCTGATCCTGCCGCCGTTCTATTTCAAGGCGCCGTCGGATGCCGGCGTCTTCGACTGGTACGCGGCGGTCTTCGGCGGGCTCGGCGCGGCGGGGCGGGACGTGCTGCTCTATCACATCCCGTCGATCACCGCGGTGCCGCTGTCGATCCCGCTGGTGCGCCGTCTCGCCGAGGCTTTTCCGGGCGTGGTGCGCGGCGTCAAGGATTCGGGGTGCGACTGGGCGGCGACCGAGAAGCTGCTGGCGGCGCGGGGCGATCTCGAGATCCTGGTCGGTGACGAACGCGATCTCGCCCGTGCGGTGCGCAGCGGCGGAGCGGGCGCCATCTCCGGCATGGCCAACGTCGCGCCGGCGCGGATCCGCCGGCTCGCCGTCGACGGCATCGACGATCCGGCGGTGAGCGAACTGGTCGACGCGGTGGTGACGGTGCCGGTGACGCCGGGGGTCAAGGCCCTGGTGGCGCACGTCGGCGGTGACGCGGCGTGGGCGCGAACGCGGGCGCCGCTGGAGCCGACCCCGGCGGCGCAGGCGAAAATGATCGCCGCGGTGTACGATCGGGCGATCGGCGACGCAGGATCGGATCGCGACAGACGCGGCGCCGGGAGGACGGGCGGCGCGGCGGGCGCCGAGAAGGGGGCAGGGTGAACGAACAGGCGCCACCGCAGAAGCTTCGGGAGAAGGCCTATGCGCGCTTCACCGATCGGCTGCTGTCGCGCGAACTGCGGCCGGGCCAGTTCGTCTCGCAGCGGGAATTGGTGGAGATCACCGGCATGCCGCTCGGGGCGATCCGCGAGATCGTCCCCCGTCTCGAGGTCGAAGGCCTGATCCGGACGGTGCCGCAGCGCGGCATGCAGGTCGCCCACATCGACGTGAACCTGATCCGCGAGGCCTATCAGTTCCGGCTGTTCATGGAACGTGAGGCGGTGATGGATTTCGCCGTTTCGGCGCCCGACGCGGTGGTCGCGGATCTGATCCGCCAACATCGCGAGGTTCTCGACGAGGTCGTCGCCCACGGCGAGACCGCGGAGAGCGAGGCGCGGGCCCAGGCGCTCGATTGGGGCATGCACGACACGATCATCGACGGGCTCGGCAATGCGATCATCTCGAAGGCCTATCGCGTCAATTCGATCAAGATGCGGCTCATCGCCCAGGAGCGCTATCGCATCGAAGGGCGAGTGGCGCCGGTGATGCGCGAACATCTCGCCGTCCTGGAGGCGATCGCCGCCCGCGATCCGCAGAAGGCCGCCGCCGCGATCACCTTCCACATCGGCATGGCGCGGGAACTGGCCCTGAAGGTCTGACGACGAGGCCGAGGCGGTCGCGCGCACTCGAAGTCCGAAGGAGCCGCCGCCCGGTCGGCCGGCGATGACACGCTCGATGCTCCCGCCGGGGTAGAGCCGACGAGGTCGCGCGACCGGTATCGTCGAAAAAAACGGCGCGCCGCCGAGCGACGCGCCGTCGAGCCATCCCGAGATGAGCTTCGGTGAAAGTGACCGGTCGCGAAGGCACCCGGTCGCTTTCGAACCGATATCGAAACCTCAGCGACGGTTCTTCTTCTTTTTCTTCTTACGCGGCATCGGCTGATCGGACGCCTTGCCCTGCATGCCGCTCATTCCGGCCATGCCCGACATTCCGGACATGCCGCCCATACCGGACATGCCACCCATGCCCGA
>NZ_DAIPZB010000078.1:0-12772 GCF_036782435.1 Pinisolibacter sp.
CCCTAGGGAGCGCCACTCTTTCCTCGATATCGGATCGTTTCGCGGGACACGCGGCCGAAGATGGCCGTCACTCCGCCCCATCGCCGTGCCTGCTCGGCTGCGCGACGCGCGGTGATCACCCGCGCCTTTCGAGACGTCCCCATCGGCCGGTTCGTCGCGACGAACGACGCGCGGGGCGTGCAGCACGGGACCCCGTGATCCGGGGTCGCCGACCACCGAGGATCACCGCGCGAACGACCCGTCGGGCCGGCCCGGCGACCGCCCCGTGACCGCGAGCCTCGACGATTGACAAGTCTTTCGATCGAACCACTTGATCGCGCTCTCGGGCGATGTGGCCCGGGTAGGGGGAGCCCACGGAGGCATCCCCCACAGAGGGGCTCGTCATGAAATTTCCCGGACTGGCAGCATTGGCCTTCGTCGCCGTCTTCACCTCGTCGTCCATCGTCGCGGCTCAGGAGGCGCGGCAGGATTTCGAACTCGTCAACGAGACCGGTTACGACATCTCCCACGTCTTCGTGTCGCCGACCAGGTCGGACGATTGGGAAGAAGATGTCCTCGGCAAGGACGTCCTGTCGGACGGCGACGAGTGGGAGATCCGCTTCTCGCGCGCGGCGAAGACCTGCAAATGGGATCTGAAGGTGGTCTACGCCGACGACGACTCGGCCGCCTATTGGCGGGCCATCGATCTGTGCAAGGTCGGCCGGATCACCATCCACTACGATCGCAAGTCGGACACGACGTCGGCCGAATTCGAGTGATCGCGAAGAAGCGGCCCCCACGGGCCGCTTCGTTCGCCCGATCCCGACGGCGACCGGTCGACCACCGCCGAGTGGCTCTCACTTCCCCGGCAGCTTCTCCAGCATCGTGCCGAGCGCGGCGTAGAAGAAATCCTCGCCGGGATAGCCGCGCAGGCGGCCGATCTCGCGGCCCTGATCGACGAGCACGAAGGTCGGCGTGATCCGGTCGGGCGAAACGAAGCGATAGTCCTCGGGGAACGGCTTCTCGTTGTCGATGCGCTTCAGGGGGGCCTGCTTCCCCTCGTCGGTCTTGTCGTAGGTCTTGCCCACCTCGCGCTCGAAGCGCGCGCAATAGGGACAGCCGGCCTTCTCCAGCACCACCAACTCGGCCGCGATCGCGGCGGCACCGCCGGCGAGCGGCACCATCGAGGCGGTGAGGGCGAAGAGGAGGGAGGCGAAGCGCGGCACCGACATGTCGGGTTCTCTGCGAAGATCCGACCCGACGACTACACGGTTGTGCCCGACCGGCGCGATCACGTTCGCGTCAGCACCTTGTGGCCCGCCGCCCCATCCGGCACACTACTTATCAGAAAAACAGAATATTCTCCGAGGGAACACCATGGGTTTCGAGGTCGGCCTCGGCAGCGCCTTCGTCGCCGGCCTTCTCGCCTTCGTCTCGCCCTGCATCCTGCCGATGGTGCCGATCTTCCTGTGCTACATCACCGGCCTCGGCGTCGCCGAACTCGAGGCGGAGGACGGCACGGTGAGCGCCCGCCGGATGCTGCCCCCTGCCCTCGCCTTCGTCGCCGGCTTCACCGCCGTCTTCGTCGCCCTCGGCGCCACGGCGTCGGGCATCGGCCGTCTGCTCAACGAGCACCTGGCGCTGGCCGGATCGATCGCCGGCGTCGTCACCATCGCCATGGGGCTGCACTTCCTCGGTGTGGTGCGCATCCCCTTCCTCTATCGCTCGGCCGGCGTCCAGGTGGCCTCGAAGCCGACGACGCTCTTCGGCGCCTTCGTCTTCGGCCTCGCCTTCGCTTTCGGCTGGAGCCCCTGCGCCGGCCCGGTGCTCGCCGCCGTGCTGTTCCTCGCCTCGGCCGAGGCCTCGGTCGCCCGCGGTTCCCTGCTGCTCTTCGCCTATGCGGCGGGCACCGGCATCCCGTTCCTGATCACCGCCGCCTTCGCCGGCACCTTCATCGGCGCCCTGAAACGCTTCCGCCGTCATCTGCCGACGGTCGAGAAGGTCACCGGCGGCTTCCTCGTCGCGCTCGGTCTGGTCCTCTTCTCGGGGCGCATGACCGACGTGTCCGAATGGCTGCTCGAGGCCTTCCCGGTCCTCGGCCGCATCGGCTGATCCCATCGACGATGGCCGATGGGATTCCTTGCGCGAATTTCTCCTACCGCCGATGCGGACGAGAAATTCGCGTGCCTTCGACGGCCGGATGCGCGAGCATCCTCGACCGTCGGCATGAACCTCCGGAGAATGCCATGTCGTCCTTCTCCCCCACTCGACGGTCGCTCCTCGGCGCTTCTCTCGCCCTCCCCTTCGCCGCCACACGCGGCTTCGCCGCCCAGAGCGAGGACGGCCGCTTCCACGAACCGTGGTTCGTCGAGACCTTCCTCGACCTCGCCGAGGACATCGACGAGGCGACCCGCAACGGCCGGCGTTACGCCGTGGTCTGGGAGCAGCGCGGCTGCCCCTTCTGCCGCGACATGCACACCGTCCACTTCGCCGATCCGGCGATCACCGACTACATCAGGGCGAACTTCGACGTCCTCCAGCTCGACCTGCACGGCGCCCGTGAAGTGACCGATCTCGACGGCACCAAACTCACCGAAAAGGCCTTCGCCGCCCGCTACGGCGTGCGCCTGACACCGACCTTCCAGTTCTTCCCGGAAAGCTCCGCCGGTCTCGCGGCGAAATCGCCGATGGCGCGCGAAGCGGCGCGGATGCCCGGCCTGCTGCCGCCGCGCGACTTCCTCGGCATGTTCCGCTTCGTCCGCGACAAGGCCTACGAGAAGACCTCGTTCCCGGATTACATGAAGGCGCAAGCCGGGTGAGAGCCGTTCGGCCGGGCCGACGCGTGGACAAACCCGCCCCGGTCGTCCAACGTCCGCCCATGAACCGGTTCGACCGCCTTCTCCGGCCGCTGCTGCTGTCGCTGTCGCTTCTCGCGGCGACCGCGCCGGCGATGCGCGCCGAGGACGCGCCGAAGACGGTGCGGATCGGCGTCCTCGCCTATCGCGGCGCGGAGGAAGCGGAGGTCTCCTGGGAGGCGACCTTCGCCCAGTTGCAGAAGGTCATGCCCGAGTACCGCATCGAGATGGTGCCGGGCAGCGCCCCCTTCCTCACCGCCGCGGTGGCGGCCCAGCGCCTCGACTTCCTCGTCACCAATCCCGGTCACTATCTCGAGCTGGCGGTCGACTATTCGGCGACGGCGATCGCCACCGAGATGGACATGGACGGGACGTCGTCGAGCGAGTCGGTCGCCGCCGCCGTCATCGTCCGCTCGGGTCTCAGCGACGTCCAACAGCTGAACGACCTGCGCGGCCAGCGCGTCGCCGCGGTCGCGTCGGAAGCCTTCGGCTTCCGCGCTGCCTGGGCCGAGTTCCTCGATCGTGGCATCGATCCCTTCAAGGACACCAAACTCCTCTTCGTCGGCTTTCCGGTGGAGGGCGTCGTCGAGGCGGTGCGCTCTGGGCGGGCGGACGCCGGCATCATCCGCTCCTGCCTGCTCGAGAAACTGATCGCCGAGGACGACGCCAAACCCGAGGAGTTCCGGGTGATCGCCCGCAAACCCTCCGGCACCCTGCGCTGTCAGGTCTCCACCCGCCTCTATCCGGGCTGGCCCTTCGTCAAGGTGGCGCAGACGCCGCCGGCGCTCGCCGCCAGGATGAAACAGGCGCTCCTCGCCATGCAGCCGAACACCGGCGAGATCGTCTGGGCCGAGCCGGAGGACTACCAGCGCGTCCAGGATCTCTATCGCATGTTGAAGGTCGGCCCCTATGGCCGCTTCACCCGCCTCGGCCTCATGGACTTCGCCTGGGAGAACCGCTGGTGGGGCGCCATCGTCGTCATGGCGCTGGCGTGGTGGTCGATCCATGTCGCTCGCGTCTCCCACCTGCTCAAGAAGCGGACGCGGGAGCTGCAACACGCCCACGAGCAGGCCCGCCTCAAGGGCGAGCAGATGGAACACACCATGCGCCTGTCGCTGATGGGCGAGATGGCGAGTTCTCTCGCTCACGAGATCAATCAGCCGCTGGCGGCGATCCTCACCTACGCCCGCGGTTGCGAGCGGCGCATCGCCGCCGGCACCGACCCGGACGGTGTCCGTCAGGGGGTCGAGCGCATCGCCGCCCAAGCGGAGCGCGCCGGCGCCATCGTCCAGCGCATGCGCGAATTCGTCCGCAAGAATCCGTCGCGGCAGATGCCGGTCGATCCCGGCGAGATCGTCCGCGACGCCCTCGCCCTGTTCGAACCGACCGCCCGCGGGGTCGTCGTCACCTCCGACGTGCCGGACGATCTGCCCATGGTGCGCGCCGATCGCCTGCAGATCGAAGAGGTGCTGATCAATCTGCTGCAGAACGCCGCCGAGGCCGTCGCCGGACGGCCCGACGGGCGGATCGTCGTCACCGCGGGCGATGGCGCCCATGCGGTCGACATCGCCGTCACCGACAACGGCCCCGGACTCTCGCCGGAGGCGAAGGATCGACTGTTCGAAGCCTTCTACACCACCAAACGGGAGGGCCTCGGTCTCGGGCTGTCCCTCAGCCGCACCATCGTGGAAGCCCACGGCGGCCGCCTCGACGTCGACACCGACACGCCCGGCCGCACCACCTTCCGCTTCCGCCTGCCGTTGCTCGAAGAGGAAACCCGTGCCTGAGATGCCGCCGATCATCTACATCGTCGACGACGATCCGGCCGTGCGCGACTCGGTCGCCTTCCTGGTCGCCTCGCTCGGCTACGCCTACGCGACCTGCATCTCGGCGGCCGACTTCCTCGAACGGCTCGACGACGAGCGGCCCGCCTGTGTCGTCCTCGACGTCCGCCTTCCCGGCATGAGCGGCCTGGAGCTGCAGGCCGAACTGATCCGCCGCGGCTCGCCGGTCGGCATCATCTTCGTCTCCGGCCACGGCGACATCCCCAAGGCGGTCCGCGCCATCCGCCTCGGAGCGCTGGATTTCCTCGAGAAGCCCTTCGACGACCAACTGCTGCTCGACCGCATCGGCGAAGCCCTGAAGGTCTCCGCCGCGGCGCTCGCCGATCGCCGCCGCAAGAGCGACCTCGAGCGCCGGCTCGGCTGCCTCACCGATCGCGAACGCGAGGTGCTCGCCCTGGTCGTCGCCGGCAAGACCTCCAAGGCCATCGCCAACGATCTCGACATCTCGGTGAAGACCGTCGAGAACCACCGCCACAACCTCATGACCAAGGCCGGCGCCACCTCGGTCGCCCAGCTCATCGCCTGGGCATCGGAACCGGGCGGTGCCTGAACTGGGTAGAAACCCCTAGCCGCACCCGGTGCCTACCCCGATAGGAAGATTGCCGATCTTCACCGACGATACTCCGATCGAAGATCCGCCCGGCGAAGTATCGGGTGGACGCGAGGGGGTGAGAAACGACCGGGCGAGGAAGGGGGCGAACCGCCTCTCTTTCCGACCATGCGCATCCGCATCTCCGACGCGGCCCCGGGGCGACCCTCGGGCGCAAGCGCGGCGGGCGGGCGGATGCGGAGCACTCGATCGACGAGCCGCGCCGAAGAGCGCCTGCGATCGAGCCGTCTTTCCGACCGACACCACCCTCGCGACCTCGGCGTGATCCGCCGGGCGATGGCGTTCGCCGATGGCGGCCGTCACCCGGATCGAGAGGAAGTTCGTGACGAGAACAGGCGCCGCAGGGCGCCGGACGACGGAGGAAACGACCAGATGACCATCGAACCCGTGAACCGGCGAGGGTTCCTGACGCGGATGGCGGCCTTCGGGCTGACCACGGCGCTCGGGACGACGCTCGTCTCCCATCTCGCGCATGCCGAATGGAACAAGGCGGCCTTCGACGGCAAGTCGAGCGCCGACGCCTACAAGGCGCTCGGTGTCGCCGGCGCCGCCGAGAGCGGCGACGTGCAGATCCTCGCCTCCGACATCGCCGAGAACGGCGCCGTCGTTCCGGTCCAGGCGGTGAGCAAGATCCCCGAGACGACGCAGATCTCGATCCTCGTCGAGAAGAACCCGAACACGCTCGCCGCGCTGTTCGAGATCGGACCCGACGTGGTCCCCGACGTCACCACCCGCATCAAGATGGGTCAGACCTCCAACGTGACCGTGCTGGTCAAGGCCGGCGGCAAGTACTTCACCGCCACCAAGGAGATCAAGGTCACCCTCGGCGGCTGCGGCGGCTGAGCGAGAGGACCGGAGGAGAACGACATGGGCAATCCGATGAAGATCCGCGCCGCCTCCAAGGACGGCGTCACCGAGGTCAAGGTTCTGATGAGCCACGAGATGGAAACCGGCCTCCGCAAGGACAGTTCCGGCAACCCCATCCCGGCGTGGTTCATCGCCGAGGTCACCGCCAAGCTCAACGGCAAGGACGTGATGACGGCGCAGTGGGGACCCTCGGTCTCCAAGAACCCCTTCCTCTCCTTCAAGATCAAGGGCGGCAAGGCCGGCGACAAGGTCGCCATCACCTGGACCGACAACAAGGGCGACACCCGCACCGACGAGGCCTCCGTGACCTGATCGGTCGGCGCCTCGACGAGAAGAACGAAGAGAAGACCATACGGGAGGAGACGACCATGACACGACGGTTCGCCGTCGGCTTCGCCGCCTGTCTCGCCGTCGCCGGCTTCACCGCCGGCTCGGCTCGGGCCGAGGGCGACAAGACGATCGAGGGTATCGAGGCCTATCGTGAAGCGCTGAAGGACGGCAATCCGGCCGAACTCTTCGAAGCCCAGGGTGAGGAACTCTGGAAGAAGAAGGCCGGTCCGAAGAACGCCTCGCTCGAGACCTGCGATCTCGGCATGGGACCCGGCGTGGTCGCGGGCACCTACGCCCGTCTGCCGCGCTGGTTCAAGGACACCGACAAGGTCCAGGACGCCGAATCCCGCGTTCTCACCTGCATGGAGACGATCCAGGGCATCGACACGAAGAAATACGTCTCGGCCAAGTGGAACACCCCGGAGAAGGACGAGCTCAACGCCATCGCCACCTACATCTCCGGCATGTCCAAGGGAGAGAAGGTCGCGGTCTCGCTCGACCATCCCAAAGAGAAGCAGATGTTCGATCTGGGCAAGCGGATGTTCTACTATTCCGCCGGCCCGCACGACTTCTCCTGCTCGACCTGCCACGGGCAGGAAGGGGTGCGCATCCGCCTGCAGGAGCTGCCCTTCATCGATTCGCACAAGGGCGCGGCCGCCGGCTGGACCTCGTGGCCGGCCTACCGTGTCTCCTCCGGCCAGATGTGGGGCATGCAGTGGCGTCTCGCCGACTGCTTCCGCCAGCAGCGCTTCCCCGAGCCGATCTACGCCTCGGACGTGACCATCGCCCTCTCCATGTTCATGGCCAGCCACGCCAACGGCGCCACCATGAACACCCCCGGCATCAAGCGTTGAGGAGACGGTCATGAAGAAGATCGCGTACATCTCGATCCTCGCCGCCGGCCTCGGCCTGACGGGATCGGCGCTCGCCGCCGATCACACCTGGGGTCCCGGCGCCGACGACGCCTCCTTCCAGGCCATGCTGAAGAGCGGCTTCCGCGACGCCGGCCTGGTCAAGACCTCCCGTCTCGAGCAGGACCCCACCCAGGCGTTCTGCTCCGATCCGGTCTACGCGGCGAGCAAGGACGCTGCGAAGAAGCGCGCCGAGATCGAGGCCGCCAACCTCGCCTCGGTCAAGTGGCCGAGCGACGGCAAGTTCCTCGGCGACTTCAAGTCGGGTGAGAAGATCGCCCAGTCGGGCCGTGGTCTGACCTCGACCGACAAGGCCGAGCAGGTCAACGGTGGCAATTGCTACAATTGCCATCAGCTCGACCCGAAGGAGATCTCCTACGGCACCATCGGCCCGAGCCTCACCGGCTACGGCAAGCTGAAGGGCACGTCGGAGACGGCGCTGAAGGAGACCTGGTCGAAGATCTGGAACTCCAAGTCGTCCAACGCCTGCTCCAACATGCCGCGGGCCGGCCACATGGGCATCCTCAGCGAGGCTCAGATCAAGGACCTGATGGCCCTGCTGCTCGACCCGGCCTCGCCGGTCAACAAGTGACGCCGAGCGCCGGAGGTTTCGATCCGTTCGCAACCTCCGGCGCGGCGCTCGCCCCGAACCGGCGCCGGCCGGTCGGGCGTGATACCATCGGCCATTGGAAATGACCGATGGTATTCCTGACGCAAATTTCTCATGCCTCTGACGCAAATGAGAAATTCGCGTGTATTCAAAGACCGGGTGCGTCGGCACCTTCGGCCTTTGGTAGGACACGCGTCGACCCCGGATCGCTCCGCGGTCCACGACACCAGTTTGCCCCCGACCCGACCAATTGCGAGGCGTGGCGCCATGAACCGCCGTGAATTCCTGCATCTGCTCGCCGTGGCCTCCGCCTCCGGCATGATGCTGCCGTCCGAGATCGCCCGCGCCGAGGCCTCCGCCGAAGCCTTCTACGACGCCCCGGCCTTCGGCAACGTCTCGCTTCTCCACATCACCGACTGTCACGCGCAGCTGAAGCCGATCTGGTTCCGCGAGCCGAACGTCAATCTCGGCGTCGGCTCCATGCCCGGCGAAGCGCCGCATGTCGTCGGTGAGGCCTTCCTGAAGCACTTCGGCCTTTCCGCCGGCGGCCGCGAGGCGCACGCTTTCACCTATCTCGACTTCGAGAAGGCGTCGCGGGTCTACGGCCGGGTCGGCGGCTTCGCCCATCTCGCCACCCTGGTGAAGCGCATCCGCGCCAACCGCCCCGGTTCGCTGCTCCTCGACGGCGGCGACACCTGGCAGGGCTCCGGCACCGCGCTGTGGACCAAGGGTCAGGACATGGTCGACGCCGCCAAGCTGCTCGGCGTCGACATCATGACCCTCCATTGGGAATGCACCCATGGCCAGGACCGGGTGAAGGAGATCGCCGAGAAGGACTTCGCCGGCCACATCGAGATCGTCGCCCAGAACATCAAGACCACCGACTTCGGCGATCAGGTGTTCGAGCCCTTCTCGATGCGCGAGATCAACGGCGTCAAGGTGGCGATCGTCGGCCAGGCCTTCCCCTACACGCCGATCGCCAACCCGCGCTACATGGTCTCCGAATGGACCTTCGGGATCCAGGAAGAGAACATGCAGAAGACCGTCGACCAGGCGCGTTCCGAGGGCGCCCGGGTCGTCGTCGTCATCTCCCACAACGGCATGGACGTCGATCTGAAGATGGCCTCGCGGGTCACCGGCATCGACGCCATCCTCGGCGGCCACACCCACGATGGGCTGCCCAAGCCGACCATCGTGTCGAACCCCTCGGGCAAGACGCTGGTCACCAACGCCGGCTCCAACGGCAAGTTCCTCGGCGTGCTCGACCTCGACGTCAAGGGCGGCAAGGTCTCCGACTTCCGCTACCGCCTGCTGCCGGTCTTCGCCAACCTGTTGAAGCCCGACGCCGAAATGGACGCGCTGATCACCAGGATCCGCGCCCCCTTCGAGGCCAAGCTCGGCGAGAAACTCGCCGTCTCCGAGGGCCTCCTCTATCGCCGCGGCAACTTCAACGGCTCCTTCGACCAGCTCATCCTCGATGCGCTGATCGCCGAGAAGGACGCCGAGATCTCGTTCTCTCCGGGCTTCCGTTGGGGCACGACGATCCTGCCCGGCGAGGCGATCACCATGGAGAACCTGCTCGACCAGACCGCCATCACCTATCCCTTCACGACGCTGACGCCGATGACCGGCGCGCAGATCAAGGAGGTGCTGGAGGACGTCTGCGACAACCTCTTCAACGCCGACCCCTACTATCAGCAGGGCGGCGACATGGTGCGCGTCGGTGGCATGACCTATTCCTGCGACCCGACCGCCGCGATGGGCGCCCGCATCGGCGACATGACCCTCGCCGGCAAGCCGATCGAGGCGTCGAAGACCTACAAGGTCGCCGGCTGGGCGCCGGTTTCCGAAGGCGCCCGCGACGCCGGCGGCGAACCGATCTGGGATCTGGTGGCGCGCCACCTGCGCGCCCGGAAGACCGTGAAGTCGCCGCAGCTCAACCTGCCGACACTGAAGAACATGGACGGAAACCCCGGCGCCGCGCTGTGAGCGGCACGAAGGGAGGAGGGAACCCCATGACTGCTCTCTTGAAGTCTCTGCGCCTCGTGCTCGCGGCGCTCGTCGTCGCCTTCGCCGCCCCGGCCCTCGCCGGCGACATGGTCGTCTATCACATCGACAATTCCGACGCCCAGGCGATGAAGGGGCTGCGCAACATCCGCAACCACCTCGACGTCGCGCCCGACACCAAGATCACCGTCGTCACCCACGCCGACGGCGTCGACTTCCTCTTCGACGGCGCCAAGGACCCGAAGAGCGGCGCCGAATACGGACCGCTGATCTCGGGCCTGAAGGCCAACGGCGTCACCTTCGAGGTCTGCCAGATCACCATGAAGCGGCGGAACCTTTCGAAGGACAAGTTCGTGCTCGAGGCCGACTACACGCCGTCGGGCGTCGTCCGGCTCGCCCAGCTTCAGGCGCGCGAGCACTACGCCTACATCAAGCCCTGATCGGTCGGAGAGCGCACCACCATGCTCGATCGCCTCATCGAACTGTTCGGTGATCAGTGGGCCTTGGCGATCGGCGGCGCGGTGATCGGCGTCTTCTTCGGCGCCTTCGCGCAACGCTCACGCTTCTGCCTGCGCGCCGCCACCATCGAGGTGTCGCGCGGGCGGTTCGGCGATCGGCTCGCGGTCTGGCTCTTCGCCTTCTCCACCGCCCTGATCGCCACCCAGTTGCTCATCGTCTTCCGGTTCTTCGACACCGGCACGGTGCGCCAGCTCAACAACCCCGGTTCGTTGTCGGGGGCGATCCTCGGCGGGCTGATGTTCGGCTCCGGCATGGCGCTGACCCGCGCCTGCGCCAGCCGCATGCTCGTGCTCTCGGCGACCGGGAACTTGCGGGCGCTGCTCTCCGGCCTGGTCTTCGCGGTCGTCGCCCAGACCTCGCTGGTCGGCGTGCTGTCGCCGGTGCGGACCTGGATCAACGGCCTGTGGACCATCGACGGTTCGGCGCGCGATCTCCTCGCCATCTTCCACCTCGGCAACATCGGCGGCGCCCTCTTCGCCGCGGCGTGGCTTCTCGCCGGCGTCGTCATCGCCCGCCGCAATCGGCTGTCGATCTGGTACTGGATCGGCGCCTGCGGTGTCGGCCTGATGGTCGCGGCGGCGTGGCGGTTCAACTTCGCCATGGCCGCCTCCTCCTTCGAGGTGGTGCCGGTCCACTCGCTCTCCTTCACCGCCCCTTCCGCCGACATGCTGATGTACGTGCTGTCGCCGCCGGGTGCCGGGGTCTCCTTCGATCTCGGCCTGATCCCCGGCGTGGTCGTCGGCTCCTTCGTCGCCGCGACGCTCGGCGGTGATCTGAAGCTCGTCGGCTTCGAAAGCGGAGCGAGCATGCGCCGTTACATCGCCGGCGGCTGCCTGATGGGCTTCGGCGGCGTGTTGGCCGGCGGCTGCGCCGTCGGCGCCGGCGTCTCCGGCGCCTCGGTCTTCGCGCTCACCGCCTGGATCGTGTTGTGGTCGATGTGGATCGGCGCGGTCGCCACCGACCGTCTCGTCGATCACGGCTCGATGAACGGCGAACCGGTCCGCGACGCCTCGTGAGGCGTCGTACCGTCCCGCGATCCCCTGCGTTCCCGATGGCCCTCACGGCGCGCCGCGAACGCACCCGACAAGGAGTATCCGGCATGACCCCGACCCGACGCACGCTCCTCGCCGGCGGCGCCTTCGCCGGCCTCGCCGTGGCGCTGCGGCCCGATCTCGTCACCGGCCTCGCCGAGGCGGCCACCGAAGTGGCGAACTTCGTCCAGGGTCCGCCGGTGGAGGACCAGCCGCTCGTCGCGATCTCGCCGCACGTCCACATCATCCGCGCCCTGCACGGCACCCCCACCCCCGAGAACAAGGGGCTGATGTCGAACATCACCTTCGTCGTCGGCGACAAGGGTGTGGTGGTGGTCGACACCGGCTCGTCGCGGCAGATCGCCGACATGACCATTCGGCAACTGCGGCGGCTGACCGCGAAGCCGGTGATCGGCATCGTCGTCACCCACTTCCACGGCGACCACTGGCTCGGCAACCACGGCTTCGTCGACGCCTACGGCGCCGACCTGCCGATCTGGTCGCTCGCCGGCACCCGCCTCGCCATCGAAGGCGCGACCGGCACCTTGTGGCGGGATTCGATGCTGAAGTGGACCAACGACGCGACGCTCGGCACCCGCATCGTGCCACCCAATCGCGACATCGAGCACGGTTTCGAACTGTCGCTCGGCGACGTCACCCTGCGCCTGCACCACTACGGCCAGGCCCACACGCCCTTCGACATCTGCGTCGAAGTGGTCGAGGACGGCGTCCTGTGCGCCGGCGACGTCGTCATGGACCGCCGCATCGCCAACATGGACGACGGCTCCTTCAAGGGCACGCTCGACACCATCGACAAGCTCACCGCCGCGGCCCGGCCGAAGATCTGGTTGCCCGCCCACGGCGCCCCCGGAGCCGGCGTCGCGACGTGGCAGCGCGAACTCTTCGCCGGGATCTGGGAGACCTGCTCCGAGGCGATCGACGACGGCACGCCGCTCGAGGCCGTGCTCCCCCTCGTCCTGAAGGACCCGCGCGTCGCCTCCCGCACCGCCGAGACCGAAGGCTGGGACCGCAACATCGCCCGCTACGTCAACCTCGCCTATCTCGAGGCCGAGCAGGCGAAGTTCTGAGCCACGGCGTCTCGATCGGTACCGGCGCGGCGGCTCGAGACATTCCGGGCGGCGCGACCCACCACGGGCCGTCATGTGTGGACGGCCCCTGCGTTGCAAGGGAAAAGAGCGCTCGGTTCGA
>NZ_DAIPZB010000079.1:0-11799 GCF_036782435.1 Pinisolibacter sp.
GCGGCGGCTGCGCCTGATTGGTCCTGTTGGTGCGGCCGAGCCCCTGGATGGCGGCGTCCGCCTTCCAGCCGGGCTCGAGCAGATAGTGGACGCGCAGGCGCTGATTTCGTGCCGCGAGGTCGGCGTGATAGCTGCGCCCGGTCCCTCCGGCATCGGAGAAGACGAGGATGCGTTTGCCGTCGTCCATGAAGGCGGCGGTCTCGGAGAGATTGGCGGACGGGGCGCGGGTCTCGACGGCGAAGCGATCACCCTTGCGGACGATGCGGCGGGAGCGGCCGGTCACTTCGGCGACCTTCTCGATGCCGAAGCGCTGAACGATCTGATCGAGGGCTCCCGGCACCGGCGGCAGGCTCGCCAGATGCTCGATCAACTCATCGCGCCGGGCGACCGCCTCGCGGCTCTCGACCGGCTGGCCGTCGCGATAGACCTGGCGCGAGGCGAGATTGCCCTCGCCGTCGGTGAAGGGTTCGTAGAGCTGAACCGGGAACGAGTGGGCGAGGTAGTCGAGGACATATTCCCGCGGCGTGATGTCGACGCGAACGTCGTTCCATTCATCCGTGGGGATCTCGGCGAGGCGACGCTCCATCAACGCCTCGCCGGTCGAAACGATCTGGACGACGGCGGCATGGCCCGCCTCGAGATCGCGGTCGACCGCTGCGATCAGCGTCGGCGTCTTCATCGAGGTGAGGAGATGGCCGAAGAAGCGCTGCTTGGCGCTCTCGAAGGCGGAGCGCGCGGCCGACTTCGCGCGGGCGTTCAGGGTGCCCTCCGAGCCGGTGATGTTGGCGGCCTTCATCGCCGCATCGAGGTTGCGGTGGATGATGGCGAAGGCGCCGGCATAGGCGTCGTAGATGCGGCGCTGCTCGTCACTCAGCCGATGCTCGAGCAGTTCGTATTCGACGCCTTCAAAGGAGAGCGAGCGCGAGGTATAGAGGCCGAGCGCGCGCAGATCGCGGGCGAGTACCTCCATCGCCGCGACGCCGCCGGCTTCGATCGCCTCTACGAACTCGGCCCGGGTGGCGAAGGGGAAATCCTCCCCGCCCCACAGGCCGAGCCGTTGGGCATAGGCGAGATTGTGCACCGTGGTGGCGCCGGTCGCCGAGACGTAGACGACGCGAGCATCAGGTAGCGCATGTTGCAGACGCAGGCCGGCGCGGCCCTGCTGCGAGGGGGCGACGTCGCCCCGCTCGCTCTTGCCACCGCCGGCATTCTGCATGGCGTGGCTCTCATCGAAGACGATCACGCCGTCGAAGGTCGAGCCGAGCCAGTCGACGATCTGGCGGACGCGCGAGGCTTTGTCGCCGCGATCCTCCGAGCGCAGCGTCGTATAGGTGGTGAAGAGAATGCCCTCGGTGAGGGTGATCGGCCGGCCTTGGGCAAACCGCGACAGCGGCGTGACCAGCAGGCGTTCTTGGCCGAGGGCCGCCCAGTCGCGCTGCGCGTCCTCGATCAACTTGTCGGACTTGGAGATCCAGACGGCTTTCCGTCGGCCCTGCAGCCAATTGTCGAGGATGATGCCGGCCGACTGACGGCCCTTGCCGGCGCCGGTCCCGTCACCGAGCATGAAGCCGCGGCGGAAGCGGACGGCGCTCTCGGCGTCGAGGGGCGCCGCCTTCACGACGTCCCAGGTCTCGTCGACCGTCCACCGGCCGGCGAGATGGCCGGCGTGGGCTTCCCCGGCATAGATCACCGTCTCGAGCTGCGCTTCGGAGAGACGATCGCGGATGTCGGCGGGGAGCCTCGGTCGATGGTTCGGCTTCGGCGGTGCAACCGAGGCCATGGCGGTGGACTGCACCAACCGGGTCGGATGGGGCGCGGCGCCGGGGATGCGGATCGACTGGAGGACATGGTCCTCGTAGATCGCCTCGGTCAGCCGGGCACCCTCGGGCGGTGCCCAATCGACGGTCTCGTAGGCGAGCTCGACGCCTTGCTGTTCCGAGGATGCCACAGCGGGATGACGAAGATGGACGGGGAACGAACGCGGCTTCTGCGCGATAGACCCGATGGTCGAGGGACGCGGAGTACGGGCCGGTGGTACTTCCACGCGCCGGCGCGGCGGCACGCCTGCTCCGATCCAGGTCATCAGCGTGGTGACGTCCGACGCCATGCCGATCGAGGAGGGCAACGCCGTCGGATCGTCGGCCGGAACCTTGTCGATAACGGTGACGCGGGTCGGAGCCGTCGTCCCGTGTCGGGCGAAGACCGAGCCGGCGATCGCCGCGGTGAAGACGAGGCGACCGCGTTCCTGAAGGCGCACGAAGGTGTCTCGCCACTCGGGCGCATCCGGGCCGACATTGGCGCCGGTGATCGCGACGAGCCGGCCACCGGGGGCGAGGCGGGCGAGCGCCGAGGCGACGTGGCGGAGGCCGGCATCGGCGACGCGGCCCATCACATGCGCCAGCGCCGAGAACGGCGGATTCATCACCACGATGGAGGGAACGGCGCCCGGGCCGAGATGATCGTCGATCTGCGCGGCATCGAATCGGGTGACGCGAGCCGACGGGAAGAGCGACGCCAGCAAGTCGGCGCGGGTCTCGGCGAGTTCGTTGAGCACGAGCCGGCTACCGGCGATCTCGGCGAGGACGGCGAGGAGCCCGGTGCCGGCCGACGGCTCCAGCACCATGTCGCCGGGCCCGATCGCGGCGGCAGTGACGGCGGCGAGCCCGAGCGGGATCGGCGTCGAGAACTGCTGCAGCGCCCGACTTTCCTCCGAGCGACGGGTATGGGTCGGCAGAAGGGCCGCGATCTTCGAGAGCGCGGCGAGCCGAGCCTCGGGCGACGACGCTTTGCGGAAGAGGGTGCGGCCGAACTTCCGCAGGAAGAGGACGGTCGCGACCTCCCCCACCTCGTAGGCGTCCTTCCAGTCCCAGACTCCGGTTGCATCGGACGCCCCGAAGGAGGCCTCCATCGCACTGCGCAGATGCCCAGTTTTGATCGGCTGGCCCCGTTCGAGTTGGGGCAGCAACGTGTGTGCAGCGGCGAGGATCGCTGCGGCGGGTGCGACAGCCGATGCGGTCGCGGCATCGGAGGGGGAAGGCACGACGTTCATCGGGAACCCCGAGGAGAGCGAGGACGAGGTCTCCCGGCCGGCGCTCTCTTCCTCCGCCCGGGTTCACCCCGTCCCGGCCGCCCTCTTCCTCTCGGCGTTTCCCCTCCCCCGGCCTTGAACCCCGGCAAGGTCGAGACTATCTTACCTACGTCTTACTCTTGGGGCGCGCGTCATGGCCGGATCCGATCCACTCCTCACCAAGGTCTCGACCAAGGGGCAGGTCATCCTGCCCAAGGCGATCCGCCGCTTACGGAACTGGGATGCCGGTACGCGGCTGGTCGTCGAAGACACCCCTGACGGTGTGCTCCTGAAGCCGGCGCCGGCCTTTTCTCGGACGCGGCCGGGCGAGGTCTTCGCCATGCTCCCGGTGAGCGGAGCGCCGAAGTCGCTCGACGAGATGGATGCCGCCGTTCTGGCCGAGGCTCGCCGTCGCCATGATCGCGATTGATACGAACCTGGTCGTCCGCTACCTGACCGGCGACCATCCCGAACAGTCGGCTCGCGCGAGAAAGCTCGTCGACGAGAATTCAGTCTTCGTCGGCCTCACCGTGATCCTCGAAGTCGAATGGGTGTTGCGCAGCGCCTACGGCTTCGTGGTCGGCGACGTCACGCGCGCCTTGCGCGCCTTCGCCGGTCTGGCGAACGTGACGATCGCGGAAGCCGATCTCGTCGCCGCCGCGCTCGACCTCGTGGACAGAGGCATGGACTTCGCCGACGCCCTCCACCTCGGACAAGCCCGAGCCTGCGAGCGCTTCGTCACCTTCGACCGGAAATTCGTGAAGGCGGCCCGTGCGGCAGGGCACGACGAAGTGCAGGAAGCTTGATCCGTCCGCTTCTCGGGTCGTCGAAGCGAAAAAGCGCCCGACCGTGAGGTGGGCGCGTTGAAGAGAGACAGGGAACGCTCGAGCGGTTCGATCGTCGACGACGATGGTTCGACCTCAGATGATCGTCTGTAGCCCCTTGTCGGCGATGACGTTGAGCAGTTTCAGCGCCGGACCGGTCGGACGGGTTTCGCCTCGTTCCCACTTGCGAACGGTCGAGGCACTGGTGTGCAGGTGATGGGCGAACACCGGCTGGCTGAACTGCAGGCTTTCACGCAGCCGCTTGATGTCGGCCGCATTGAACTCCCGCACCGGCGGTGGGCAGATGGCGTCGAATTCCCGCATCGTCACCTTGCCGATCGCGCCGGCCTCGTGAAGCACGGCGAGATCGCTCCGCAACGGCTCAGTGATCCTACGCACGTTACAACTCCCCAAACGCGACCGCGCCGCATTCAGAAGGCGAGCCACCTACACCTCCGAACCATACCCGATACGGGTATATTCTCCATATCGCATCGCGTCCGCGAGGCTGTCCGATCACCCAGGCGGGACATAGGCCTCGAACGGGTCCCCCCCGGCTAGGTGGCCGAAGGGCGTGAAGACGTAGTCCTCGCCGGCGCGTCCGACGGCGCAGATGACCCAACGCGGTGCGCCGGTCGCGGCGTCGGCGCATTCCATCAGGGCGAGATCGTCATTCTTCGCGGCGCGCAGCAGAGTCTCGAAGTTCGCCCGCGCGTGTTCGGGGATGCTCATGAGAGGAGACCTTTCCTGAAACGAGAACGCCCGGCATCACCGCCGGGCGCGGGATCGGTGATGGAAGCAGGGAGAGGACGAGGCCCCTCCCCGCGTCCTGCAATCATTCCGCCGCGGCGGACAGCTCCTCCTCGTCGGTCGTCGCGCCGTCCTCGTCGCCCGAGGCGAGGAAGGCCGGCAGATCGCCCTCGTCGACACCGTCAGGCTCGACCATCGGATCGGCGACCGCACCGTCGAGATCCGATCTCCGCAGCGGCTCCGGCACCCAGCCGGTCTCGGCGAGCAGGCGTTCGGCCTCCTTCGCCATGTCGCCCTTCTTCAGGTGATCGATGAGCTGCACCGCCCGTTCGCCGGCGCCTTCTCGCACCGCCTCGAGGATGCGCGCCTTGGGGACGCGGCCGAGGTAGTTGGCGACCGTCGGCCGCCAGCCCGCCTCCACCATGTCGAGCCCGACCGCGCGGGCCAGCCGATCGGCCTGGGCGAGCCGGGTGCGCAAGGCCAGCTCGGTGATGCCCGAGCCGCCATAGGGGTTCGGCTTTTCGTGAAGAGCGTTGACGCCGTAGGAAACGCAATGGGCGAGGAGCGCCATCCGGCTCGCCTCGTCGAGCGCGTCGAGCCAGTCCCACAACGCCTCATCGTCGGCGGGCAGGTGATCGCCCCACTGCTCCTGCCGGTCGGCAACCGCCTTGGCCGACGGGCAGTCCTTCAGCTCCTCGTTCTGGGCGGGGAACCAGACCTGGCGGACGCTCGCCTCCAGGCAACCGGTCGGCGCTCGCGATGAGAACGTGTCCGACACCAGCTTGTGCAGCAGCAGCGTCATCGCGACCTGTGGATGATCTGCGACCGCATCGCGGA
Organism: Pinisolibacter sp.; assembly: GCF_036782435.1. Lineage (NCBI taxonomy): Bacteria > Pseudomonadati > Pseudomonadota > Alphaproteobacteria > Hyphomicrobiales > Ancalomicrobiaceae > Pinisolibacter > Pinisolibacter sp. Next base: position 5,479 of record NZ_DAIPZB010000079.1, read on the forward strand.
GCGCCAGCGTGCGATGGGCGGTCAGCTCGGCGAGGAGCCGATCGGGCAGCGGCTTCAACCCGTCGTCCTCCTCGTCCGTCTCGATCGCCGCCACCGGTTCTCCGGCGAAGATGAGGGTGCTCGGTCGCGCGATCCGCGCATCGCGTCCGAGCTCGGGGTTCTCCTCCACGTCGAGGATCTCACCCGTCTCCGCGTCGATCATCGGCTCGTCCTCGGGGCGAACGTAGCCGCGCTCGACCGTCAACCGCCCCTGCGGATCGAGACCGACGAAGGCGCCGGCACGGCCGACCTCGGCCGGGTCGAACCGCATCGGTCGGTCCTCGAAGCCGGCGAGCGCCGTCTCGATCTCCCCGAGCCGCGTGTCGACCCCGTCGGGGTATTCGTCGGCCGTGGCATGGTCCGGTTCGATGCGATCGCGCTCCGCCTCCAGCGCGGCGATCGTCGCACGCTCCTCCTCGGTCAGGTCGACGGCCGCGCCGGTGAGCCGACGCAGGCCCTGGGTGTGGCCATAGGGGAAGCCGATGGCGGCCTCGACCCACTTCCAGCCCTCGCCCACGATCTCGTCGGCTGCGGCCTTCAGCTTCTCGGCGACCAGCCGATCGAGCAGAGCGACGTCCTCGAGCCAACCGCCGCCGTCGGTCTGGAAGAGATCGCGCAGCACGGTCCCGCCCGCCGCCTCGTAGGCTTCGACGCCGACGAAGAGGGCCCGCTTGTCGGAGGCCGCGACCGAGGTCTCGGTCAGCGCCCGCCGGATGTTCCACGGCTCCTTCTGCCAGCCGTGGCGGACCGCCTCCCACACCAGCTCCTGGCGGGCGTGATCGGAGGAGACGGTGAAGGCCATCAACTGCTCGAGCGTCATCGCGTCCTCGGCGTAGAGATCGAGCAGCTTCGGTGACACCGTGACGAGACGCAGGCGCTGCTTCACCACGGCGACGCCGACGAAGAAGGCGGCGGCGATCGCCTCCTCGGTCATCCCCTTGTCGCGCATCGCCTGGAAGGCGCGGAACTGATCGAGCGGATGGAGCGGCGCCCGCTCGATGTTCTCGGCGAGCGACAACTCGTCGATCAGGATGTCGCCCTTGGCCTCGGAGACGATGCAGGGCACCAGCGCGGTCCGGGCGAGGCGCTTCTCCTTCACCAGGCGTTCGAGTGCCCGATAACGCCGGCCGCCGGCCGGCACCTCGTAGAGGCCGGTCTCGCGGCCCTCGGCATCGACCACGGCACGGACATGCAGCGACTGGATGAGCCCGCGCCGGGCGATCGACTCGGCGAGCTCCTCGATCGATAGCCCGGCCTTGACGCGCCGGACGTTCGACTGGCTCAGCACCAGCTTGTCGAAGGGAATGTCGCGCGACGACGCCAGCGTGATCTTCGGGGAAGTCTTGGTCATGGATCCTGCTCCACGACGAGCGCCGAGAGACCCTCTCTCCAGCCCGAACTCGTCACGAAGCAAAGCGCCGCCCTCTTCCTCTCGAGGACGGCGCCGCAACGACGGGAACACAGATGGGACCGGGAATCGAGGGCGAGGCGATCACCCCGCCCGTCAGGATCAAGCCGCTCGGTCGAGCAGCTTCTTCGCCTTCGCCTCCATGTCGAGGCGAGCGTCCTGATGCGGCTTGTCGCGGGCGACGGCCGTGATCCCCTGGACGAAGTCGAAGATGCTCGCCGGCGGGTGGCCCTCCTCGGCGAGCACCGTCTCGATGATCTTCGCCGTCTCGCCTTTCGAGAAGCCACGCCGACGCAGGAAGTCGCTGCGGTCCTCGTCGGTCTTGGCCACGATCCGCTCGCGCGCCGCCCGGATGCCCTCGACGAAGGGACGCGGCGACGAGTTGGCGAAATTCATCAGCGCCGGCGCCGCCTCGTGGGCGAAGCGCGAGGCGGCGTATTTCGAATGGCGAATGGTGATCTCCTCGAAATCCTCGACACCCCAAAGGTTCCGGTTCTGGCACACGGCGCGCAGATAGAAGCTCGCCATGCCGAGCGTCTTGGCGCCGACCTCCGAGTTCCAGCAGTAGAAGCCGCGGAAGAACAGGTCGGGAGAACCGTCGGGCAGTCGTCCCGCCTCGATCGGGTTGAGATCGTCGACGAGAAACAGGAACACGTCGCGGTCGCTGGCATAGAGTGTCGTCGTGTCCCGGGTGACGTCGACGCGCGGATTGTAGATGCCGGTCGACCAGTCGAGCACGCCAGGGACCTTCCAGCGCGTGTCACCGGTGCCGTTGCCGGCGATGCGCTGTACCGCCTCGACCAGTTCGTGGTCGTAGATGCGGCCGTAGTCCGGGCCGGTGACGGCGCGCAGCTCGACCCGGCCGTCGTCGGTCTCGAGCGTCTTGATCTGCTCACCGCGGTGAGTGCCGAGCCCATACTGCAGATTGATGCCGGCGAGCGCGGCGGGGAGCTGACGCAGATAGGTGGTGGGCGCGCCGACCTGGGCGGCGAGCTGACCGAAGCTCCAGTGCGTCGGCAGGACCGGCGCCTCCGCCCCCGGCAGGATCAGCGCCAGACGCTCGCCATCGCTGCGGTTCGCCTCGACATGGATGTGGTCGGTCGCGACGACTCGGGTGCGGCTGCGCTCCGACCGGTCGCGCACGGCGCGCCCGAGGTCACCGAGCGACAGAAACCGCTCGTCGCCGGGCCGCGAGAACCACTCCGACGACACCCGCCCGACCCGCTCGCCGCGCGTCACATCCACCTTGTAGCCGCCGCTCGCCTCGCGCCGCGCATCGAGAACCTGCATGTTCATGGAACCGATCTCCGCGACGGGCGCCGGAAGACCCTCTCTCCGGCCCTCACCCGTCACCGACCTGCCGTCCGCCCTCTCCCTCTCGCGGCCTCCCGGCACGGCGGGCGCCCGAGGGGCGGGCCTCGGTCGCCGCGGCACGCCTCCTTATCGGGGCGCCTTCGTCGCGTGGGGAAGCGGGCTCAATGAGCCCGCCACGGATCGTATTCGGCGAGGACCTCGACATCGTCGCCCTCGTCGAGTTCGTCGGCCGGGAGGACGCCGAATTCGGCACCAGAGCGAAAGAGAACGACCGGGACCATCAGGGTGCGGGCGAGATCGAGCGCGTGAGACCGAGCGAGAGCGAGATCGTGGGACATGCGGAGGCTCCATCCGGGAGCGGGGCCGATCCCCGCTCGATGGCTCCCCCAAATGTCGAAGCTCGGCCGCGATCACCGCAGTGGCGGCACGTTCACGTAGCCGACCCCGAGCGGGTTGATCGTCACGAGGCCGGGGTTCGACGGGATGCCAGCGAAGAGAGCGGGGATCGGCGACGCCTCGCGGTGAGGGCTTTCACAGCCTCATCGAACCGAAAGCAGTCCAGAGCTGCATCGCAGCGCGACCCGCACCCTGCACGCGGATGAGGAGGAATTTCAGCCGTGGTAAGCCTCCGAGGCAACCTTCCCCGTCTCCGGAGCAGAACCCATGGACCTCCTCGCCGCCTCCGCCGCGTTCCTGCGGCATTGCCGAACCGGTCGCGACCTCTCGGCCAACACGATCAAGGCCTACACCCAAGATCTCGGCGATCTCCGACGCTACCTCGCCGACGGCGCTCACGCCTCGCCTGCCACCGCTTCGGGTCTGACCGCCTATGCCGAATGGCTGATCGGCCCACGCGGGCTCGCTCCGGCCACGGTGAAGCGACGCCTCGCCTGCCTGCGCGCGCTCTTCGCCTGGGCCGAGCGGCGAGGCGACATCGCTGCCTCACCGTTCCGAACCGCCGAGGTACGGATCCGCCTGCCCAAGCGCTTGCCGCGCTGCCTTACTGCTATCGAACTGCGGCGCCTTTTCACCGGACGCCGTGAGGCCTCGGCGCCGATCGCGCTCGCGGTGCTGCTGCTCTTCACCACCGGCATGCGCGTCGCCGAACTCACGGCCCTGCGGGTCGGCGACATCGACCTCGAGCGCCGGACGCTGCGGGTTCGCGGCAAAGGCAATCGCGAACGGCAGGTGTTCCTGACATCGAGCGAAGTGGTCGGCGAGCTACGTGCCTACCTCAAGGATCAGGGAATGCACCGCGCAGGGCCATCGACACCAATCCTGCGCACCGACGCCGGTGGCCGGATGTCCACCGACCGCATCCGTCGAGGCCTACGCCGTCTCGCGGAGCGGGCCGGGCTCACCCGCCGCATCACCCCACACATGCTGCGCCACTCAGCTGCGACGAGCTTGCTCGAAGCCGGCATCGACATCCGCTTCGTCCAACGCCTTCTCGGTCATCGCTCGATCTCCACGACGGAAATCTACACCCACGTCAGCGACGAACGGCTGAAACAAGCCGTTCTGAAGGCCAACACACTGGGGAGGCTGAGGGTGGGATAACTGAGAATTATGACCGTCCCCCTCGAACATGTTGTCCTCATCTACGAGAGCCGTGCACGTTGGGTTACGCGGAAAATCGATGATGGGTGGAGCCGAGACGATGCTCAGATTGCTTCTTATTGGCTTTTTGCCGAAGACGACGTGTTGCTTCTATCCGATTTACTGAGGTTTTCCACTCCATCATTCTGCATTCATATCTATGAAATCGAACAAATAGATGAATTAATTGATTGGATAAAAGGAATTGATAGATCTAAATTGCTTATATGGAACGTATCAGACGGACTTAGACAATTTCGCGGTTCGCTAATTCCAGCCTTGGCTAGGCTACTAAAAGTATCATATTTCGGAAGTCCGATTGCCGCGCAAGCTTTGGCTCAGGATCGTTTCAAACTATCTGCTGTAGCCAGTGAAGCAGGGATATTGGTTCCTCGCTGTTTTTTGGCGCGAGGCGCCAAGATTGTCAGTGCACCACATACCATCTTTGATGGATCTCGCTATTTTGTCAAAACGAATTCTTTCGGAAACATGGTCGGATTGAATGCCAATCGAGCTGTGCTTGATATTCGATCCGCCCTGATCGCGGCCGAAGAGATAGATTGCCGTTTTCACGACGAAAGTTTGATACAGGAGTATTTACCCGGGATAGAAATTCGAGCAAGTTATATTGCCGGAACGGCTGATGACAGCTTTTCGCTATGTCTCGTCGACTTTTTTGACAAGGAGGGGGGAGTGATCCCTCACTATGAAATTGCCCCTTCTGGGTACATCGGTGATGACTACTTTAGGCCAATCGAAGAAGTTGATGTTCTTGATCACCTAGAAGTGGAACGCCTTTATCGCGAGGTGGGCAGGTCAGTTAATGTCTTAAAAAGAATACTAGGACTTAAGGATTACTGGGCGATGGACTTTCGTTTGGATGCGGGAGGCATCCCGAAACTTATCGACTTGAACACTGGCGCCTTTCCCAAGGGCGATGCATTCAGACACCACGCCCGGCTAAGGCATTCGGCCGATTTTGGTGATGCTCTCGCAGCCTGTCTAAAATTCAGTCATGCCCAATCCGCAGAGCATCCTCCGGAGGAGTGAACCACTCCTGTATGATGGCCGAATTCATCGGTGGGATGAAAAAATCCCAATGATGCAGCACAACTGGATAGTAGACAAAGCGACCCTCCAAGTCGGAGCAAGATATATCTACGTAATAATCGCCGTCATATTTGCTTGATATCATCTTTTTCTTCTTACGTTCAAAATGATGGGCCGACTCATGATTCGCTGGAATAAGCGACTCTCGCAGTGCCCGCGCGAGAAGATCCTCATCTCCAAATCGCCAGGCGAATGCCGCAATATTCGAATAACTCATCATTTTGAATGTAGGATCAGCAAATCCACCGGGTCTAAATAGACTCTCCAAACTGTCACATGCCTCCGTTCCGAGCGCATAGTCGCCGGTCAATATTGCATATACAACTGTATTGTTTTCGCAAGAACAGACGTCATATGCCTGATAGGCACGGTCCCGGAGATATCTGAGTAGCGATATTGCTGTCTCATAATTCCCTCTAAGCAAATTTATAACCGCTATATTATTTATTCCATATGTGTACTCACGAGAACCCATCTGCTCAAGCGGTGTGATCGAAGTATCCCATAAATCGACATCGCACCCGTCCAGCTTCATAAGATCGATGCGGCACGCTATAATATTATGCGCGATCTTTGCGGCTATGTATGGATGGACATTTCGTGGGGGATCGTATGCTGAATATTGCGCCTGAGCTGCAACACCATGAAGGAACCCATCAAGCACACCAAGGTATGATTTTGCATGAACCGTTAGGGGGAGACCGCAAGCTTCCCCGAAGTGCTCTCGCGCAGCAGCATATCGTCCAAGACCAACCAATGCGGAGCCAATCATGATATTGCAGATCCCGGCTAAACGTAAGAGTCCGTTTTGAAAATCACGGATGAGCGTTTCGCCTGAGGAGATTGCCACC
>NZ_DAIPZB010000080.1:0-11488 GCF_036782435.1 Pinisolibacter sp.
ATCAGACGGTTGAGGAACACACGGGGCATTTCGTCTCTCCGCGGTTGGACGGTCGGCTACACGGAAAAAAGAAAGACGGCCGTCCGGCCGCCGCAGAATATACCTGATTTTCGGTGATGACAGTAAGAAAATGAAACACGTTGGAAAAATTCTTAACGTCGATCCTGAAAAACTCGGTAGAATTACATAGATATACGTAAAATCATTGATTACGATATGGGATATCGCCTCGTTTCATGTATCGGCGTGTCGACGAATACTGAAAAAAAGTCGCGCGTCATTCTCGCCGAACGACGCCTCTCCCTCGCAACGAAACAAAAATTACCTCTCGTCACCTGAATACGAGATGAACCTCGGGATTCGGGATCGCGAATCCCTCGCCCAAAGCGCCCGGGCCGCGCCGGCACGGTCAGCGCCGGCACTCGACCGCCACGATCCGCCCTGCCCAACCGGCGACCAGGCGTCCGGTGGTCGTCGGCTCGCCGCTCGTGGCCGGGTCGATCGTCGCACCGGCGGCCGTCACCGCGGCCGACAACGCCGCCGATGTGGTCAGATCGTAGCCGGCGGGTGGGATCAGGCCGGCGACGGCGCGCGCCTCGTCCGGACGCCCCATGACCAACCCGACGAGTGCGCCCGTGGCGTCGAGCACCGGCGCCCCTTGGCTCCCGCGCTGCAGCGCCGCCACGAGACGCCCTCCCTTCACTTCGCCGGGGACCGCGACGACCGCCGCCGCTCCCCCGCTCTCGCCGCTCGCCACCGTCGTGGCGTCCCCCTTCGTCGCCGTCGACAGCCGGATCGATCCGGCCGTACCGCCGGTAACCGACAGCGTCGCGACGCCGCCGGCATCCGTCGTCGCCACGGTGGCCGACTTCCCGGCGACCGTGAGGCTGCGACAGCCGCCGACCGCCGCCGCCGCGGTCAGCACCTTGCCCGGCGCCACCACCAGCCCGCTCGCGGTCGCCGCCACACTCGGCGGTGCCGCCGGTTTCGCCGCCTCGGGCGTCGGTGTCGCCGGAGTGGGCGTCGCCGGAGTGGTCGTCGTCGGCGCGGCCGCACCGGGGAAGGGTTCGAAGCGTCCGGCGGTGGCGATCACCACCCGGTCGAGTTCGACCGCCAGCTTGGCGTCGACGGTGAAGACGAAGCCGCGGATCCCCTTGTCGGAGCGAGCGAAGCGGGCATAGCCGTGTTGCCCGCCGCTCTCGTCGGAGATCACGAACCAGTCGGGCCGCAGCACCGCATAGGTCACCTTGCGCCCCGGCGTCTCCGCCTTCATCCGCTCGAAGAGGCCCGCGAGATCGCCGTCGGGGAAGGCGAAGGTGTCGATCCGAACCTGACCGCCACGGCCTTCGTAGCGGCTGCCCGCCGGCCGTTTCGTCGGCGCGCCGACGAGTTTCGCCGGCAGGTGGATGCGGATGCCGGTCGCCTTGTCGTCGAACGGCCGGAAGCCGACGGCGGTCTTCTTGGCGAGCGCCGTCTCGGCGAGGCCCTTGCGTGCCGGCGCCGTCAGGATGCCGTCGGGGGCGAAACGATGGCGCGTCTGATAGGCGGTGATCGCCTCGAAGGTCATCCGCCCGAAGGTGCCGTCGAGCGCGCCGGAATAGTCCCCGGTCCACACCAGGCCGTCCTGGATGTCGATGCGATCGGCGAGCGGCAGCGCTTCGTAGGCGAGGCGCGCGGCCTCCATCGTCCGCGCCGGGTCGCCGGTCGGGCGGGCCGAGGGCAACTGGGCGGTCGCCGAAGTCGGGCTTCCGATCAACGCCGCGGCGAGCGCCGCCGCCGCGATCGGCCACCGATGATCGCCGTGTCGATCCTGCCTCGTCATCGCGGAACCCTCCTTCGGTCGGGTCTCGGGCGGCCACCTGCGGCGCCGGAGGTGGAAGCTTCGCAGAGGCGGGCTCGGTCGTCGAGAGGCGGCGGACCACCGAACTCCGAACCCCACACGCCACGCGACAGTGTCCCGGTGTTGTGGTTATCATCCGCGTCGACGACAGGTCTCGGACGGTTCGGCCATTTCGCCCCGCCGGCTCGACCGGTCCGGTGGAGGGCGCGGCCCTCCGGCCCGTTCTCCTGCGGAAGAGGACGCCATGATCGCCATCGCACGCAAACTGCTCCCGGGTCTCGTACTCCTCGCCATGGCCTTCGTCGGCGACCCGGCGGCGGCGGCGGACAAGCTCTTCGTCCGCGACGATCTGGCGAGCGATGCCGCCCGCCTCGAGACCAAGCTGAAGCCGAAGGCGGAAGCGCCCGGCGACGTCGCCGGGCTGAGGAAGTCGGCCGAGGACGCGTTCCGCAAGGCGGAATGGGCGACGGTGCAGGCGCTCTACGGTCGCCTCGCCGCGCTTCAGCCCAAGGACCCGCAGGTCTGGAGTCGCTTCGCCGTCGGCGCCGCGATGCAGGACGTCGCCGACTATTCGGTCCGCTGGCAGCTGCGCAACGACTCCCACGCCGCCGCCTATCGCGGCTACCTCCTCGCCAAGGGGCCGAAGGCCGAGGCCGACGCGCTCAACATCCTCGCCCTGACCTGGGTCCGCACCGAGGACTTCCGCGTCGCTCTTTCGGCACTGCGCGCCTCGTTGAAGACCGTCGAGAACCCCGACGCCCGCCTCCAGTACGACAAGCTGCGCCCGACCTACGGCTTCCGCGTGCTCGAGAACAAGATCGATTCCGACGCCGCCTCCCCGCGCGCCTGCTTCACCTTCTCGGAGGACCTCGTCACCTCCGGCAAGGTCGACTACGCCCCCTATGTCGCCGTCTCCGGCGTCGGCAACCCGGCGATCTCGGTGGAGGCGCGGCAGATCTGCGTCGACGGCCTCGAGCACGGCAAGCGCTACGGCGTGGTGCTGCGCCAGGGCCTGCCCTCGACCGTCGGCGAGGACCTCATGAAGGCCGCCGACTACGACATCTACGTCCGCGATCGGTCGCCCGACGTCCGCTTCACCGGCCGCAACTACGTCCTGCCGCGCAACGGCCAGGAGGGCCTGCCGGTCGTCACCGTCAACACGCCGTCGATCGACCTCAAGGTCTTCCGCATCTCCGACCGTTCGCTCGGCCCGACGCTGCGCGGCGACCTCTTCCTGCAGAGCCTCGACGGATCGCGCACCCGCAAGCTCGCCGAGGAGACCGGCACGCAGGTGTGGAAGGGCTCGATGACGACGAAGTCCGAGCTCAACAAGGACACCGTCACCGCCTTCCCCGTCCTCGAAGCGGTCGGCCGGCTGGAGCCCGGCATCTATGTCATGACGGCGAAACTGCCGGGCAAGACCGAACGCGACGACGAGGGTGTCGAATTCGACGGCTGGGAGAACCTCGCCACCCAGTGGTTCGTCGTCTCCGACATCGGCCTCACCGCCTTCTCCGGCGACGACGGCGTCGACGTGATCGTCCGCTCACTCACCGACGCCAAGCCGATGAAGGGCGTCGAACTGCGCCTCGTCGCCAAGAACAACGAGGTGCTCGCCACCGCCACGTCGGACGACATCGGCCGCGTCTCCTTCGCCGGCGGGTTGACCCGCGGCTCCGGCGGCATGGCGCCCGGCGTCGTGGCCGCTGCCGACGGCAAGGGCGACTACGGTTTCCTCGATCTCGTCCAGGCTGCCTTCGATCTGACCGATCGCGGCGTCGAGGGGCGGATCGCGCCCAAGGGCCTCGATGCCTTCGTCGTTACCGAGCGCGGCGTCTACCGCACCGGCGAGACGGTGAACGTCACCACGCTGCTGCGCGACGCCAAGGGCCGGGCCGTCCCGGAGATGCCGCTGACCCTGGTGATGCAGCGTCCCGACGGCGTCGAATATCGCCGTCAGGCGGTCGCCGATCAGGGCGACGGCGGTCGCGCCTGGTCGCTGGCGCTGATCTCCGGCGTCCAGTCCGGCACCTGGCGCGTCAAGGCCTTCGCCGATCCCAAGCGCCCACCGATCGGCGAGACCACCTTCCTCGTCGCCGACTACGTGCCGGAGCGCATCGACGTGACGCTGAAGCCGGTCGGCGAACGCCTGCGCGCCGGTGAGCCGGCGGTGGTCGACGTCGAAGCCCTGCATCTCTATGGCGCCCCCGGTGTCGACCTCGAACTGCGCGGCGACGTCACCGTCGAACTCGCCGACGACGCCACCGTCCCCGGCCTCGCCGGCTACACCGTCGGCCTCGACGACGAGAAGTTCGAGAGCGTCACCAAGGAACTCGACGAACTCGGCTCGACCGACGAGAACGGCCGCGCCCGCCTCACCGTGGCGATACCCGAGGCGACCGTCTCCCGGCCGCTCCAGGCCAAGATCGACGTCGCCGTCGCCGAGGCCGGCGGCCGCGCCGTCGAGCGCGTCGTCACCGTGCCGATCCTGCCGGCCGGGCCGGTCATCGGCGCCAAGAAGCTCTTCGACCCGTCCTCCCTCACCGCCGGCGGCAAGGCCGATTTCGCCCTCCTCTCGGCGCTGCCCGACGGCACCCGCCGCGAGGTGAAGGACGTCAGGTGGGAGCTCTATTCGGTCTCCAAGCGCTGGCAGTGGTTCAACACCGAGGGCAAGTGGGACTACGAGGTGATCCGCACCTCGCGCAAAGTCGCCGACGGCGGCCTCGATCTCGGCACCGCCGATCCGGCGCGCCTGTCGGTCCCGGTCGACTGGGGCCACTATCGCCTCGAACTGAAGATCGGCGACGACCGCCGGCCGGTCACCACCGTCAACTTCTCGGTCGGCTGGGCCGGCTCGGAGAAGGCCGACGCCCCCGACGTCCTCGACGTCTCCCTCGACAAGCGCGACTACGCCGCCGGTGAACCGGTGCAGGTGCGACTGAAGCCGCGCTTCGCCGGCACCGCCACCGTCGCGGTGGTCTCCGACCGGGTCGAGGCGATGCGGGTGGTCGACCTCGACACCGCCGGCACCACCGTCTCCTTCCCCGCCGATCCGGCCTGGGGCACCGGCGTCCATGTCGTCGCCATCGCTCACCGGCCGCTCGACACCAAGGCCCATCGTCAGCCCGGCCGCGCCGTCGGCGTCGGCTGGTTCGCCGTCGATCCGGCCGCCCGCCGCGTCGACGTCGCCCTCGACACGCCGGAGATGATCCGGCCGCGCGGCCATCTGAAGATTCCGCTGAAGCTCGCCGGGCTCGCCGGCGGCGAGAAGGCGCATGTCGTCGTCGCCGCCGTCGATGTCGGCATCCTCAACCTGACCCGCTACGAGACGCCGAACCCCGACAAGTGGTTCTTCGGCCAGAAGCAGCTCTCGACCGAGGTTCGCGACCTCTACGGCTTCCTCATCGACGGCATGCAGGGCTCGCGCGGGGCGATCGCCACCGGCGGCGACGGCGGCGCCGACATGTCCGCCGCGCCGCCGCGCGAAGCCCCCTTCGCCCGCTATTCCGGCGTCGTCGAGGTCGGTCCCGACGGCACGGCGGAGGTGATCTTCGACGTCCCCGCCTTCAACGGCGCCGTCCGGGTGATGACCGTCGCCTGGACCAAGGACAAGGTCGGCCACGCGGCCAAGGACGTGATCGTCCGCGACGCGGTGGTGGTGCAGGCGACGGTGCCGCGCTTCCTCGCCGTCGGCGACCGGTCGCGCCTGCACTTCGCCCTCGACAACGTCGAAGCGCCGGCCGGCGACTACACGGTCGATCTCGACATCCGCGGCCCGATCGTCGTGGCGGCCGAGACGCTCTTCGCCAAGATCCCGCTGAAGGCCAAGGGCCGCGGCGAATTCACCGTGCCGGTGACCGCCGCCGGCATCGGCCGCGCCTCGATCGCCGTCCGCTTGACCGGCCAGGGCATCGACGCCACCCAGAATCTGCTGCTCGACGTCCAGCCGCCGACCACCGAAGTCTATCGCCGGTCGGTGAAGACGCTCGACCCCGGCGGCTCGATGACCGTCTCGGCCGATCTTCTCGCCGACTATCTGCCGGGGACCGGATCGGCGTCGCTGTCGGTGGCGCCGTGGTCGGCGCTCGACGTGCCGGCCCTGCTGCGCGCTCTCGACCGCTACCCCCACGGTTGCACCGAACAGGTGGTGAGCCGGGCGATGCCGCTGCTCTACGTCAACAAGCTGGCGGCCGAGGAGCGGCTCGAACTCGACGCCGGCATCGACGAACGGCTGCGCGCCGCCGTCGATCGCGTTCTGACCCGCCAGGATTCCAACGGCTCCTTCGGCCTCTGGAGTTCTTCGGGCGGCGATCACCTGTGGCTCGACGCCTATGTCTCGGATTTCCTGACGCGGGCGCGCGAGCGCGGCTTCGCCGTGCCGCAGAAGGCCTTCGACCTCGCTCTCGACCGCCTGCGCAATCAGGTCGCCAACGCCTCCGATCCGACCCCCAAGGACGCGGCCGATCTCGCCTATGCGATCTACGTGCTGGCCCGCAACGGCCGGCCGGTGATGGGCGATCTGCGCTATCTCGCCGATCGCAAGCTCGACGTCTTCTCCTCGCCGCTGGCCCGCGCCCAACTCGGCGCCGGTCTGGCGCTGCTCGGCGATCGCGGACGCGCCGCGCCGGTGTTCGACGCGGCGCTGACCCGCCTCGACGCCATCCGCAGCGAGCGGACGTGGCGCGAGGACTACGGCTCGCCGTTGCGCGACGCCGCCGGCGCCATGGCGCTGATGGCCGAGAGCGGTCGTCCGCTCGCCGAGATCATGAAGGCGGGTCACGTCGTCGAAGCGGCGCGCGACGCCCGGCCCTACACCTCGACCCAGGAACAGGCCTGGATGGTGATGGCCGCCGCCTCGCTCGCCAAGGAGACGGAACGGCTGAAGACCATCGTCACCCACGGCTCCTCGGTCGAGGAGAAGACCGGTGCCTATTACCGCACCTTCCGCGCCGACGAACTCGCCGACCGGCCGGTGACGGTGAAGATCGATCCCACGGCCGACGCCAAACTCGCCGCCACGGCGGTGGTCACCACCTCGGGCCATCCGATCGCCCAGGAGCCGGCCGCCTCGAACGGCTACACGGTGGAACGCGCCTACTACAAGCCCGACGGCTCCAAGGCCGACATGACCAGTCTGCGCCAGACCGACCGGCTGGTGGTGGTGCTTCGGGTCACCGAGCCGAAGGCCGAATCCGCCCGCATCGTCCTGGTCGACCGCCTGCCGGCCGGCTTCGAGATCGCCGATCCCAAGCTTCTGGCGGGCAAGGACGTGCCGGCCTTCGAGTGGCTGAAGGACACGGTCGAGCCGGCCTCGACCGAATATCGCGACGATCGCTTCGTCGCCGCCTTCGACCGCTCGCCGAGCCAGGACGCGATGTTCGAGATCGCCTACGGCGTCCGCGTGGTGACGCCGGGTCGTTACGTCCATCCGCCGGCGGTGGTGGAGGACATGTATCGCCCCGAGCGCTACGGCCGCACCGCCTTCGGCACGATCGACATCGCGCCGGCGAAGTGAGGGGAGGGGGGACGCCTCCGTCGAGACGAGGCCCTGCCCCCCTCCCTGCCCCTCCTCCTCGAGGGGGGAGGGGACGCAGGGGGCGAAGCGTCCCGTTCCACCTGGACCGTGCGAACCGGTGAGGCGTGAATCGGTGGCGTCGCCCTCGCCGCATGGTTCCCTCCCCCCTCGAGGGGGAGGGACAGGGAGGGGGGCGCCGCGTCGCCCTGCCGCACCGACCCCGCCGCCACCCCCGTGAGGAGCAGACGTGCCGTCGATCGCCGCCGCCACGACCGGGACCGCTGGGACGAGGCTTTCGCGCCTCGCCTTCCGCCTCTACGTCGTCGCCGTCGCGGGTGTCGCCGCCGTCGCCTTCGGCCTCTCCTGGCTCAGCGGCGAGGCGCTGCGCCTGCCGCCCCTCGATCCGGCGCTGGCCGAGGTCCGCTCCACCGTCGTACTCGACCGCGACGGCAAGCTCCTGCGCCCGTTCCTCACCGAAGCCGGCCGCTGGCGCCTGCCCGTCGGCGTCGACGACGTCGATCCGCGCTTCCTCGAACTGCTCTTCACCTATGAGGACACCCGCTTCTTCGCCCACGGCGGCATCGACCCGCGGGCGGTGCTCCGCGCTGCGCTCCAGGGGCTGCGCAACGGCCGCATCGTCTCCGGCGCCTCGACCCTGACCATGCAGGTCGCCCGTCTGCTGGAGCCGCGCGAGACCCGCGATCTTTCCGCCAAGCGCCGCCAGATCGTCCGCGCTCTCGACCTCGAGCGGCGCTGGTCGAAGCGCGACATCCTCGGCTTCTACCTGTCGCTCGCCCCTTACGGCGGCAATCTCGAAGGCATCCGCGCCGCCTCTTTCGCCTGGTTCGGCAAGGAGCCGAAGCGCCTGTCGACCGCCGAGGCCGCCCTCCTCGTCGCCCTGCCGCAATCGCCCGAGACGCGCCGGCCCGACCGCTTCCCCGAAGCCGCCCGCCGCGCCCGCGACCGGGTGATCGACCGCGCCGAGGCGGCCGGCGTGCTCGCCGCCGACGACGCCGAGCGCGCCCGCCGTGAGCCGGTGCCGCACGAGCGCCATCCGGTGCCGATGTTCGCCCCGCATCTCGCCGAGGCGCTGGTCGGCGAACGGCCGGAGGCGCGCGTCCACCGCACCACCGTCGACCTGCGCCTCCAGTCCACGCTGGAGAAGCTGTTGCGCGAGCGCGCCGAGACCTGGGGGGCGAAACAATCGGCGGCGATCGTCGTGCTCGACAACTCGAGTGGCGAACTCCTCGCCTCGGTCGGCGGCCCCGACTATTTCGACGCCGCCCGCGCCGGCGCCGTCGACCTCACCGACGCGGTGCGCTCGCCCGGCTCGGCGCTGAAGCCCTTCATCTACGCGCTGGCCTTCGAGAACGGCCTCGCCCATCCCGAGACCATCCTCGAGGATCGCCCTGCCCGCTGGGGCGCCTGGGCGCCGGAGAACTTCGACGAGGCCTTCCACGGCACCGTCACCGCCCGCCACGCCCTGCAACAGTCGCTCAACATGCCGGCGGTGCAACTGCTCGAGGCTCTCGGTCCGCAGGCCCTGGTGAGCCGGCTCGACACCGCCGGCGGCCACCTCGAACTGGCGAAGAATGCCCCCGTCGGCCTCGCCGTCGGCCTCGGCGGCGTCGGCATCCGGCTCGAGGATCTCGCCCGTCTCTACGCCGGCCTCGCCCGCGGCGGCGACACCCGCGCCATCGTCCGCCGCCTCGACGAGCCCGGCTCGGCGAGCGACCGCCGCCGCCTCACCGATCCGGTGGCGGCGTGGTACGTCGCCGACATCCTGCGCGGCGCGCCGCCGCCGCAGAACGCCCTCGCCGGCCGCCTCGCCTACAAGACCGGCACCTCCTACGGCTATCGCGACGCCTGGGCGGTCGGCTTCGACAGACGGCTCACCGTCGCCGTGTGGGTCGGCCGGCCGGACGGCGCGCCGGTGCCCGGCCTCGTCGGCCGCCTCGTCGCCGCCCCCGTCCTCTTCGACGCCTGGCAACGCATCGGTTTCGACCCGGAGGTGATCCCGGCGCCGCGCGGCATCCTCAAGGCGACCTCGGCGAGCCTGCCGCCGCCGCTGCGCCATCTGCGCCGCGACGTGCCGAAGACCATCGCCGCGACGTTGAAGCCGCGTCTCGAGATCACCTTCCCGCCCGACGGCGCCCGCATCGATCTCGGCCTCGCCGCCCATCTCGCCGATCCCGGCCCGGTGGCGTTGAAGGCGCACGGCGGCGTGCCGCCCTTCGTCTGGCTGGTCGACGGCCGGCCGGTGGCCGAGGCCGACGGCCGGCGCGAGAGCCTGTGGCAGCCGAGCGGCCCCGGCTTCGCCCGCCTCTCGGTGATCGACGCCACCGGCGCCTCGGCGAGCGTCCAGGTGAGGCTCGAGTGACGGCACCGGCGATCACGTCCGCCCGACCGCCCTGGTACGTCGCGCATTCGTGATCGCCGGCACACGAGCCCTGCGCCGCCGGTCTGGACGACGTCGCCGCCGCGGTCCATGTCGGATGCACCCGCCCCAGTCCTCGCTTCCGCTCTCGCCTCGGATCCGCCCGTCGATGACCGCCCGCCTCTCCCGAACCGTGCCGCTGGTCGTCGCCTCGGCGCTGTTCATGGAACATCTCGATTCGACCGTGATCGCCACCTCGCTGCCGGCGATGGCCGCCGATCTCGGCCTGTCGCCGATCCGGCTCAATCTGGCGATCACCACCTATCTGGTGACCATGGCGGTGTTCATTCCCGCCTCCGGCTGGTTCGCCGATCGGCTGGGAGCCCGGCGGGTCTTCACCGGCGCCATCGCCGTCTTCCTCGCCGGCTCGATCACCTGCGGCGCGGCGCCCTCACTCGAGATGCTGGTCTTCGGCCGGGCGTTGCAGGGCCTCGGCGGCGCCATGATGACCCCGGTCGGCCGCCTCGTCATGCTGCGCTCGGTGCCGAAGTCGCAGATGATCGCCGCCATGGCGTGGCTGACCATCCCGGCACTGATCGGCCCGGTGGTCGGCCCGCCGCTCGGCGGCTTCATCACCACCTACGCCTCCTGGCGCTGGATCTTCTGGATCAACGTGCCGATCGGCCTGATCGGCATCGCCGCCTCGCTCGCCCTGATGCCGCACATTCGCGAAGAAGCCACCGGACCCTTCGACGCGGTGGGCTTCCTCGTTTCCGCTCTCGGCCTCGCGGCGCTGGTCTTCGCCCTCGAGACCGCCGGACGCGATCTCGTCGCCCCGAGCGCGGTGTGGGCCGCCTTCGCCGTCGGCGTCGCGCTGCTGGCGCTCTACGTCCGCCACGCCCGCCGCATCGCCCGGCCGCTGATCGATCTCGAGCTCCTGCGTCTGCCGACCTTCCGTGCCGGTGTCCTCGGCGGCTCGCTCTTCCGCCTCGGCGTCGGCGCGCTGCCTTTCCTGCTGCCGTTGCAGCTGCAGATCGGCTTCGGCCGCACGCCGCTGCAGTCGGGCCTCACCACCTTCGTCGCGGCGATCGGCGCCATCACCATGAAGCTGACCGCCGGCCGCATCATCACCCACTTCGGCTTCCGCGATACGCTGACGGTGAACGCGGTGATCGCCGGCGCCATGCTGGCGGTGGTCTCGCTCGTCGACGCCGCCACCTCGGTGGCGCTTCTGATGGCGATGCTGCTCGTCGGCGGCTTCTTCCGCAGCCTCGAGTTCACCGCCCTCAACGTCGTCGTCTACTCCGACGTCGACGACGCCCGCATGAGCCGCGCCACCTCGTTCTCCTCGATGATGCAGCAACTGTCGCTCTCCGCCGGCGTGGCGCTCGGCGCCCTGACGCTGCATCTCCTCTCGGTCGCCGGCGGCCACCCGCCCGGCGCATCGGAGTTCTCCACCGCCATCGCCCTGGTCGGCGGACTGTCGATGGCCGCGGCCTTCGTCTTCGCCCGCCTGCCGGCCGACGCCGGCGCGGCGATGCTGGAGAAGGTCGGCGGCGCCCGCGCCGAGGGGTGATCTCATACGGAGTTCGGGCGAATTCATCCGAACTCCGTATTCCGCTCGTCGAAAAAGCCCGGCCTGTGCAAGGGCATTTTCGACGAGTCGGATCCGGCGTCGCGGAACGTGATCCGTCGGATCCCGTATCATGAGACCTGTGCGCGGATAGCCCTCGACGACCGTCTACTGACGTGATTC
>NZ_DAIPZB010000081.1:0-11466 GCF_036782435.1 Pinisolibacter sp.
AATCACGTCAGTAGACGGTCGTCGAGGGCTATCCGCGCACAGGTCTCATCATACCTCTGATGCAGATGAGAAATTCGCGTGTCTTCGAAGGCCGGGTGCATCGGCACCTTCGGCCTTCGGTATCAGGCCGTCGCGCGCGACGCCGGCAGCGGCCACAGCACGTTCATCAGCAGCCGGTAGGGCACCAGGAACGCCGCGGCGAAGCCGAGCTTGACCGCGAAATCGGCGAGCGCCCAGCTCATCCAGCGCGGCGCCTCGACCGACAGGAGGCCGAAGAGCGGTGCGGCCTGGGCCGGGAACTCCTCGGTCGCCCCGATGAAGCCGAAGGCCGCGGCGAAGGCGAGAGAGAAGAACACCGTGGTGTCCGTCGCCGAGCCGAGCAGCGAACCGACGAACGGCGCCTTCCACCAGCGCACCGCGCGGCGCAGCTTGTCGAACACCGTGACGTCGAGGAGCTGACCGACGAGGAAGGCCGAGGCCGAGGCGACGGCGATGCGCGGCGTGGCGAAAGCCATCGACAGCACCACCGCCAGGAGGAAGCCGACGTAGATCACCCGCCGCGCCGTGACCACGCCGAAGCGCCGGTTGGTGAGGTCGGTGACCAGGAAGGCCGCCGGATAGGAGAACGCGCCCCAGGTCAGCAGATCGGCGAGATCGAGCCCGCCGATCGTCGCCGTCACCGGGTACTGGACCAGCACGTTGGAGGCGACCACCACCACCACCATGGCGGCGACGGCCGAAACCCAGGCCGAACGCGGAACACCACCCCCGAGGCCCTCGAGGGTGGTGCCGTAGGTCCGATCGGAAAGTTCGGAACCGGTCATACAACCCGTGCCGATCAAGCGGCGACCGCGGTCTGCGTGCGAGCGATCTGACGCTTCAGCAGACGGGCACGCGGGGAGAGTTCGCAGTCGGAAGCCTTCGCCAGGAACGCATCGAGACCACCGCGATGCTCCACCGACCGCAGGGCGGCGGCGGAGATGCGCAGACGCACGTTCTGCTTCAGAGCGTCCGAAATCAGCGTCACGGCGACGAGATTGGGCAGGAAGCGACGGCGGGTCCGGTTGTTGGCGTGGCTGACGTTGTTACCGGTCAGGACCGCCTTGCCGGTCAGTTCGCAGCGCCGAGCCATGGGTTCATATCCTTCTCGAGTGGGGGTCGCGCGAGGGACCCCGGGGTTCCACGTCTCACGAGGTGTGGGAAAAGTCGCCCTCCTATAGTGATCGGGCCGGGGTGCGTCAAGTCGAAGTCGGTCGCGACGATCGCTCCGCCGGGCCGGTCGGCTCGGCGTCTCATACTGGGCTCATGAAATTCGGACTCGTCCGAGTTTCATGAGCGTCAAGGCCTGGCCGGCCGACGCCCGTTCGGGCTTGCCTTCGCCGACGATGTTTCGAAAAAGTCGAAACATCGTCGGCTCGGTATCACTCGCGGCGGCTCCGCGCCTCGAGCAGGTCGGCGAAACGACCGGCGAAAGTGTGGACGTCGCCCGGCCAGCGCGCCGAGAGATAGTTGCCGTCCTCCACCACGAAGGCCGGGCGCGGATCCTCGATCGTGTCGCGCCACAGCCCGAGCGTCTTGCGCAGGAACGACGGCGCGCCCGGCGCCACGTCGCGAAAATCCTCCGGCTTCTCGAGCGCCCGCGTCACCTCGCGTTCGACCGACATGTGGCCGGGCGGCTGGCCCGGTTCCTCCGGGTAGGTACGGTAGTAGTCGGGATCCCAGAAGCGGCCGATGTGGGCGAGGAGGCTCGCCGTACGCTCCTGTTTCCAGGTGAGCGACGTCGTGCGGCGACCGTGGAGCACCGAGAGTCCGTCGGCCCGCCGGCTGCGCGCCGCCAGCAACACCCCGTGGCAGACCGCCGCCACCGGTTTGTCGGCGGCGAAGAACGAAGCGACGAGCCGTTGCAGCACCGGGCTCTCGAGATAGCTGCGCATGCCCCGCGCCCGATGTCCGCCGCCGAGATAGAGCCCGTCGTACTCCTCGACGTAGAGATCGGCCCATCGCATCGGCGCGCGATAGGCCGGATCGCCGATCATCTCGAGATGGGCGCGCCGCGCGTCACGATTGGCCCTGAGCAGGAGGCCGAGGAGTTTCAGGCGTCCGATGAACGGCAACTCGCTCCACGGATCGAGGCCGCGACCGGTGACCATGACCGGATCGGCCTTCGCCGGTCGCCCGCCCGGGGTGGCGAACACCACCGCGTGGCCGCGTGAGACCAGGATCTTCCAGCCGACCGCGACCTCGGACGGGTCGAAATCGAGAGCGGGCAGCGGAACGACGACGCGAGCCATGCGGAGGATCTCCGACGTTGTCCTTCGGGTGGTAGGGCCGGATCGCCGCCTTGGCAAGGCGTCCGGAGGCCGAGGCGGCGTCCGCCCCAGATTCGCCGGGTTCGGCGGCGAGTTTCGCGCTCACCCGGCGCCGGTCGTCCCGCCGGGCCCAGAGCCTCGTGGGAGAGCCCCTTGTCCCCTCGCCTCGCCGTGCCAGCCGCCGCCCTCGCCCTGCTCCTGGCCGTGCCCGCCGTCGCCGACGCCGCCTCGGCCGAGGCCGCCCTGCCGGCGAAGCCGCAGACCCTGCTGCGCTACTCGGTGACGCTGGCCGGCCTACCGGTGGCGCGCGCCCAGATGACCCTGACCACCGTCGCCGATCGCTACACCTCGCAGGTCACCTGGCGCACCTCCGGTCTGGTCGACATCTTCGCCGGCGCCCGTGGCGACGCCACTGCGTCCGGCCAGTTGGGACACGGTCGCCCTCAGCCCTCGACCTACACGCTCGCCTCCGGCGAGGGCCGCAAGGCGGTCAAGGTCATGCTCGCCATGGCGGGCGGCGCCGTGAAGGCCGCCGAAGCCCAGCCGCCGTCGCGCCAGACCCCCGACCTCGTGCCGTTGCAGCCGCGCCACCGCATCGACGTGCTCGATCCGATCAGCGCCGTCCTGATGCCGGCCGACGCCGGCTCCACCGACGGCGGCAAGGTCTGTGACCGCACCCTGCCGATCTACGACGGCTGGACCCGCTACGACATCCGCCTCTCGCCCAAGGCGACGCTTCCCAACAAACGCCCCGGCGTGACCGGGCCGGTCGTCGTCTGCGCCGCCCGCTACGTCCCCGTCGCCGGTCACCGCGCCCAGCACAAGACCACCCGCTTCATGGAAGCCAACGAAGACCTGTCGGTGATGTTCGGCCACCTCGAAAAGGCCGACGTCTGGGTGCCGCTGAAGGTGTCGGTGCGCACCCTGGTCGGCACCGCCGAGGTCGAGGTCGATCAGATCGCCGCCATCGGCGCCGACAAGACCGCCACCGGCCGCTGAGACCGCCGCCGCGCAGCCACCGATCGTCCCATCGCGGCACGCGATGGTGAACGCGACGGTCGCCCCCGCGGCACGGTCGCGCCGCCGGCCGCCCGGATCTCGAGGCGCGACGTCTCCCAACCCCGACATCTCGAGGGAACGAAACGGCAATCGCGCCGGGTCGGTGATTCGTCGCCGCTCTGTTCCCGCTTCGCTCGATGTGTGAACGCCGCATCGCCGAAACCCGCGTCGCGGCCCTCACGATGCCGTCGCCGGCGGAAACGGATCATCTCCCACTCATCGTTCCGTTTCGAAACGATTCGGTTGACGCGCCGGCGGGTTCGACGGCGCGAAGCCCCGGCGCCGCTCCGACATCTCGTGTCCCATGGCAGACGCCCCCCTCGATCTCGAGAGAACGGCGGTGGAACATCTGACACACATGTGATTCGTCGCCGCTTCGTTCCCGCTTCGCTCCGAGAATGAACGTCGCTCGCCGAGAGACGTCGGAGGGGCCGCCGCGGCGCGCTCGTGGTGCCCACCCCGAGCCCGTCCCGTTTCGGCGCGTATTCCTTACCGACGACGGCGGCGGCGACCTCCACCTCCGTTCCGGCGGTCTCCAGATCTACCGGCGACACCCGAGGTCGCCACACGATCTCGAGAGAACGAACCCGGAATTCATCGCGATCAGCGATTCGTCGCCGGTCCGTTCACCTCCCCTTCGCTTCGTTGACGTGTCCATGGAAAGGCAACCGATGATTGCCGCCATCGACGGCGCCGGACCGTGCCCCGTTTCGGCACGAAACCCTTGCCGTCACCGTCGGGGCACAGGGCACAAGAGTCCGTGCGGATTCGAGATTTCGTGGTCGCCCCCGGTTCGACCACCGTATCTCGTCCGTGAACGGAAGCGGAATCCGCGGCGATCAGCGATTCGGACGCGGTTCGTTCGAGACTCGTTCCGGTTGCCGGGGGATTGCCGAGACCGGGCCGGACGACGGCGCCTCGCAGCTTCACGATTTCGAAAGATCGCGCTTTCGCCACGACCCTGTGCTAGAGGTCTGGCCGTTCCGTCCGAAGCCGCCCGGACTCCGCCAGGCTCGATCGTTTGCCGACCCGAGACACCGCTCGCCCTTCCGCCGCCGCGTCGCTGCCCGTCCTGCCGCCGTCGATCCGGGCGCGGACGGTCACGGCCGTGCTCGGGCCGACCAACACCGGCAAGACCCACCTCGCCATCGAGCGCATGCTGGCCCAGCCCTCCGGCCTCATCGGCCTGCCGCTGCGCCTTCTCGCCCGCGAGGTCTACGGCCGTATCGCCGAGCGGGCCGGCAAGTCCGCCGTCGCGCTGATCACCGGCGAAGAGAAGATCATTCCCGACGATCCGCGCTATTGGGTGTCGACCGTCGAAGCCATGCCGCGGCGCACCGACGTCGATTTCGTCGCCATCGACGAGGTCCAGCTCGCCGGCGATCTCGAACGCGGCCACATCTTCACCGATCGCATCCTCAACCTGCGCGGCCGCCACGAGACGTTGCTGCTCGGGGCGCTGACGGCACGCGACCTGCTCGAGAAGCTGCTGCCGGGCATCAACGTCGTCACCCGCCCGCGCATGTCGCAACTCACCTATGCGGGATCGAAGAAGCTGCTGCGGCTTCCCCCTCGCACCGCGGTGGTCGCCTTCTCGGGCGAGGAGGTCTACGGCATCGCCGAACTGATCCGCCGCCAACGCGGCGGCGCGGCGGTGGTGCTCGGCGCGCTCTCGCCCCGCACCCGCAACGCCCAGGTCGAGCTCTTCCAGTCCGGTGACGTCGACATCCTGGTCGCCACCGACGCGGTCGGCATGGGGCTCAACCTCGACGTCGATCACGTCGCCTTCGCCGGGTCGCGCAAATTCGACGGCTACCAGTATCGCAACCTCAACGCCGCCGAACTCGGCCAGATCGCCGGCCGTGCCGGCCGTCACATGCGCGACGGCACCTTCGGCGTCACCGGTCGCGTCGATCCCTTCGCCGACGAACTGGTGGAACAACTGGAGACCCACCGTTTCCAGCCGCTCTCCCGTTTGCAGTGGCGCAACCCGGCGCTCGATTTCTCGTCTCTCGCCGCCCTGCGCCGCACCCTCGACGAGCCGCCGCGCGAAGAAGGCCTCACTCGCGCCCCGCTCGCCGACGACCAGAACGCCCTCGAGCTCGCCGCCCGCGACGAGGACATCGCCCGCTTCGCCCACGGTGCCGAGCGCGTGGCGCTGCTCTGGGACGTCGCCCAGGTCCCCGACTATCGCAAGATCGCCCCGGCCAATCACGCCGATCTCGTCGCCACCCTCTTCCGCTTCCTCGTCGAAAAGGGCACCATCCCCGACGACTGGATCGCCAAGCGGGTGGCGGAGGCGGATCGGACCGACGGCGACATCGACACTTTGTCGGCCCGTATCGCCCATGTTCGCACATGGACCTTCGTCGCCAATCGCCCCGACTGGTTGACGGACCCCGTCCATTGGCGCGACAAGACACGCGCGATCGAGGATCGTCTGTCCGACGCGCTGCACGAGAGCCTGACACGGCGGTTCGTGGATCGGCGGACTTCCGTCCTGATGAGACGTCTGAGAGAGAACGCGATGATCGAAGCGGAGATCACCACCGGCGGCGACGTCAACGTCGAGGGTCACCGGATCGGGCACCTGGCGGGTTTCCGCTTCGTCGCCGACGCCACCGGCGAAGGCGAGGACGCCAAGGCGGTGCGCAACGCCGCGGCCAAGGCGCTGGCGGGCGAGATCGAGGCGCGCGCCGACCGGCTCTCGCGCGCCGGCGACGGCGACATCGTGCTTTCCGCCGACGGGTCCTTACGCTGGCTCGGCGAGGTCGTCGCCAAGCTCGGCCCGGGACAGGACACGCTCCGCCCCGCCGTCCTGGTCATCGCCGACGAACAGCTGACCGGCCCGGCCCGCGACAAGGTCCAGGCCCGCCTCGATCTGTGGATCGCCGCCCAGATCGCCAACCTGCTGAAGCCGCTGGTCGACCTGCGCGACGCCGCCGACATCGAAGGCATCGGCAAGGGTGTCGCCTTCCAGTTGGTCGAAGCCCTCGGTGTGCTCGAGCGCTCGCAGATCGCCGACGAGGTCAAGGCCCTCGACCAGACGATGCGCGCCTCCTTGCGCAAGTACGGCGTCCGCTTCGGCGCCTATCACGTCTTCGTGCCGGCGCTCCTCAAGCCGGCGCCGTCGGCGCTGATCGCCCGCCTGTGGTCGCTCGGCCACGCCGACGTCGACACCCACATGGCCGGCGAGCTCAACCATCTCTCGGCCTCCGGCCGCACCTCGATCCACGTCGACAAGCAGATCCCCAAGCAGCTGTGGCGCATCGCCGGCTTCCGGGTCTGCGGCGAACGCGCCGTGCGCATCGACATCCTCGAGCGCCTCGCCGACATCATCCGCCCGCTCGTCGCCTGGAAGCCGCTCGACCCGAGCGTCACACCGCCGGAAGGCGCGGTGCCCGGCGGCGGCGCCTTCACCGTCACCGTGGCGATGACCTCGCTGCTCGGCTGCTCGGGTGAGGATTTCGCCTCGGTGCTGAAGTCGCTCGGCTACCGCTCGGAGAAGCGCAAGGTGCCGAAGCCGGCGCCCCGCCTCGTCCATCCGGCGGTGACCGTCACCGCCGAAGAGGCTGCCGCCGCCCCCGCACCCGAGATCGTCTCCTCCGAGACCGCCCCCACCGAACCGGCCGAGACGCCGGCGGAAGCCGTGGCCGAGGTCGAGGCCATCGTGCCGAGCGAAGCGGCGCCCGCCACCGAACCGGCGGCCGAAGCCGCGCCGGTGGCCGAAGAGGCATCCGCCGCCGAAGCCGCGCCGGTCGAAGCCGCCCCGATCGAGGCGACCGAGCCGACCGCCGAGCCGACGCCGGCCGAAGACGCGGCGCCCGTCGCCGAAGCCGCCCCGGCCGAAGCCGAAGCGACGAGTGAGCCCGATACGACGGCCGAGACCGGCGAACCGGAACAGATCGAAATCGAGATCTGGCGGCCCGGCCGCTTCGATCGCGGCCATCACGGCCACCGTGGTCATCACGGCCATCGCGGCGAGCGCCGTGAGGGCGGTGAACGCGGTGAGCGCCGTGAAGGTGGCGAACGCCGCGAGGGCGGCGACCGCGGTGACCGCCGCGATCGCGGCGACAACGCCGCCGCCCGTCGAGCCCGCGACGCCGCGGTGCCCGGTCGCGGCGAGGGTGGCCGCCCGCCGCGGACCGGCGAAGGTCCGCGCGGCCGCGACGACCGCCGCTTCTCCGATCGCGGCCCGCGCCGCGACGAGGGTCGCGACCGTCCGCGCTTCGAGGATCGCGGCAAGCGCCCGGAGAAACCGATCGACCCGAATTCGCCCTTCGCCGCCCTGTTGGCGCTGAAGGCCGAGCTCGAATCGAAAGGCAAGGGCGACAAGTCGGAGTGAGACCGAACGCACGAAGCTTCGACGTGTTCGAAACCTCGTGAGGGAAGGCGCGCCCGAAGGGCGTCGGCCGGTCGGGCCGTAACGCTCGTGAAATTCGGCCTCACCGAATTTCACGAGCCGAGTATGACACCCGCCGCGCGCGGCTCGGAAGGCGCACCATGGATGCCGATCGCCAACGTCTCGATCGCTGGCTCTGGCACGCCCGCGTGGTCAAGACCCGCGAGCTCGCCAAGTCGCTGATCGAGGGCGGCCACGTCCGTGTCGACCGCGAACGCGAGACCAAGGCCGGCGCCGCGGTGAAACGCGGCCAGACCCTGACCGTCACCCTGCCGTCCCGGGTCCTGGTGCTGAAGGTCGTCGACTTCGTCGAACGCCGCGGTTCGGCCGAGGTCGCATCGCGCCTCTACGAGGACCTGAGCCCACCCCGCCCACCGCGCGAGCCCCGCCCCGAGACCGTCACCCTCGCCACCCGCGACGCCGGCTCCGGCCGCCCGACCAAGCGCGAGCGCCGCGCCATCGACCGGCTGGTCGCCGAACCCGGCGATTTCTTCGACGAGACGTAGAGCTTTTTGTCGCACCGCGGTGAAAGCGGCGGATCCGCAATCTACCGCCCCGCCTCCACGCTTGCGCAAGTTCGCGCTCTCGGCTAACCGGAACGCCGAGTGTGTGCCGCGCGCCCAATGCCCACCCGGGCGCCGGTCTCCGACGTCCGGGGCGAAAGCCGAGAGGATAGCGACATGACCTACGTGGTCACCGACAACTGCATCAAGTGCAAGTACACCGACTGCGTCGAAGTCTGCCCGGTCGACTGCTTCTACGAAGGCGAGAACATGCTCGTCATCCACCCGGACGAGTGCATCGACTGCGGCGTCTGCGAGCCCGAGTGCCCGGCGGAAGCGATCAAGCCCGACACCGAGAGCGGCCTCGAGGATTGGCTGAAGCTCAACACCGAATACGCCACCAAATGGCCGAACCTCACCTCCAAGCGCGACCACGCCCCGGATGCCAAGGATTTCGACGGCATGACCGGCAAGCTCGCCAAGTTCTTCTCGCCGGAGCCCGGTCAGGGCGACTGACAAGGGAACCGGCCCGGTCAGGGCGACTGACAAGGGAACCGGCCCGGTCAGGGCGACTGATCGCAGGACCCGCCCGGTCGGGGCGACCGGCCTCGACGTGCGATCAGGCATCGCAGCCGCAGCGCGTCGAGACGTCGCGGGATCACCCATGCGGACGGCGCCCACTCGGGCGCCGTCGTCGTTTCACGCCGCTCGGCGGCCTCCGAACGCCCGCATTTTCACCATTGCCATGATTTGTCGCGAAAGAGTCGCGAGATCGCCACGAAGCGGCGGCCCTCGACGCTTCCGCAGACCCGTAATTTGTGGTATGCATTTCTCCGCAGTCGAATTTCCCACCGACTCTCCCAAGCGGAGTTTCCTGATGACCGGCCTGCTCGTCGCAGCTTCTCGGTGCGTGTCGAACCTTCCGTCGACCGAACCCGAGATGAAGCAAACTCTTGCGACGCATCCGGAGCATCGGTGGGAGAGGCCCTTCCGGACCGACTGAACATGTAACCGAGCACGCGTTCGCCGCCCCGGTCCGCCCGGGGTGCACGGGCGTGCCTGTCGCCGCGCCCACCTTCGTGCGGAAGGCGGGAAAGCGACCCACTTTCGAGGCTCCTTCGGGGGCCGGTCGAACAGGAGTATCGGGCGTATGGCCACCACCCCCATCAAGAAGACGTCCCAGACCCGCCATGGCTTCAAGGCGGGCGAGCACATCGTCTACCCGGCCCACGGCGTCGGCCAGATCACCGGTATCGAAGACCAGGAGATCGCCGGCTACAAGCTCGAGCTCTTCGTCATCTCCTTCGAGAAGGACAAGATGACGCTGCGCGTTCCCGTCTCCAAGATCGCCACCGTCGGCATGCGCAAGCTCGCCGAGACCTCCGTCGTCAAGAAGGCGTTGGAGACGGTGAAGGGTCGCGCCCGCATCAAGCGCACCATGTGGTCGCGCCGGGCCCAGGAATACGAAGCCAAGATCAACTCCGGCGACCTCATCTCCATCGCCGAGGTGGTCCGCGACCTCTATCGCGCCGACAGCCAGCCCGAGCAGTCCTACTCCGAGCGTCAGCTCTACGAGGCGGCTCTCGACCGCATGGCGCGTGAAGTCGCCGCCGTCGATCACGTTTCCGAGACCGAGGCGATCCGTCAGATCGAACAGAACCTGATGAAGAACCCGCGCCGCAACGCCAAGGCCGGCGAAGCCGAGGCCGAAACCGCCGGCGACGCCGAGTACGTCGACGACGAGCGCGAAGAAGCGGCGTGAGGCCGGATTCGGCGGATTTCCGCCGATCGTGACGCCGAACGAAATCTCGGGGCCCGGAGCGATCCGGGCCCCGATGCGTTTCGGGACCTCTCGCCGCCACCGCCCCGGATCCTTCTCCGCCATGAACCCGCCATGGTCGCCCGCGACGTTTCGTACATGAGAACGGTTCTCATGCGGTCTCGACCGCACCCGGAATTTCCTCTAAGAGCGTTGATCAGGATTTTCACGTAATCCGATCCATCCCGACGACGGCTTCATCATCCGTCGCCGATCCGAGCGCCGACGGCCTTGAACCGTCGGAAGGAGGCCGAAGATGACGCATCCGACGAGCGATCACCGCCGTCTGGTTCAGGCCGCCATGGCGGCCCCCTATCTCGAACGCGACGAAGAGCGTGAGCTGGCCGTGCGCTGGCATGACGACGGTGACGAGGCGGCGTTGCATCGCCTGACCTCGGCGCACATGCGGCTGGTCATCGCCATGGCCGCCCGCTTCCGTCGCTACGGCCTGCCCCAGGCCGATCTCATTCAGGAAGGCCACGTCGGCCTGCTCGAGGCGGCCCGCCGCTTCGAGCCGGAACGCGAGGTGCGCTTCTCCACCTACGCCTCGTGGTGGATCCGCGCCGCCATTCAGGACTATGTCCTGCGCAACTGGTCGATCGTCCGCGGCGGCACCTCCTCGGCCCAGAAGGCGTTGTTCTTCAACCTGCGCCGCCTGCGCGCCGTGCTCGCCCGCGAACTCGACGGCGCCGCCGAGCCGGAGATCTTCTCCGCCATCGCCGACCGCCTCGGTGTCTCGATCCGCGACGTCGAAGCGATGAGCGCTCGCCTCTCCGGTCCGGACGCCTCCCTCAACGCCCCCATGGTGGAAGGCGAGGACGGCATCGAGCGTCAGGACCTGCTGATGTCGGACGACCCGATCGCCGACGAGACGGTGGGCGACCACATCGACGGCGAACGCCGCCTCGCCTGGCTGCGCGAGGCGCTCGGCGTGCTCAACGAGCGCGAACTGAAGATCGTCGAGGAGCGACGTCTCACCGAGAACGGCGAGACGCTCGAAGCGCTCGGTGCCCGTCTCGGCATCTCCAAGGAACGCGTCCGCCAGATCGAGGCCCGCGCCCTGGAGAAGCTGCAGGCCGCGCTCCTCGCCCGCCAGCCGGACCGCGCCGTCTTCGTCTGATCGGCGCAGCTCCCGCACCGCCCCCACGCCACCGGCACGGAGAGGTCCGACCCGATCGGAACCCTCCGTGACGCCGAGCGCCTGCCGATGCCGGCCGGTCGACCGCCTTCGCATCGGATGCGCGAAGCGGTTCCTCGGGAAAACGATGCGGGCTTCGGCCGTCGCCCGGACCTCGGCGGCTCGGTCGCGTCGCCCCGACCTCATGAGACCTGTGCGCGGATAGCCCTCGACGACCGTCTACTGACGTGATTCAC
>NZ_DAIPZB010000082.1:0-11313 GCF_036782435.1 Pinisolibacter sp.
AATCACGTCAGTAGACGGTCGTCGAGGGCTATCCGCGCACAGGTCTCATGAGCCGTCACGCGGGCGGAACGACCGGGCGGCACGTCCGCACCACCGCCACGGTGGCGACGCCGGCGAAGAGCAACGGCCAGTCCTGCGGCACGTCGAGCAGGGCTGCGGCAGAGCCGCCGATCAGCGACCACAGCGTCGGAATCGCCAGGAGCAGAGCCGGAGGACGTTCGCCGGCGAGCATCATCAGGCCGAGGGTGAACAGCGTGAGCGGACATGGGGTGATGCCGAAGACCGGCGTCGCGGGATAGACGTGGCCGGCCGCGTGGCCGAGAACGGGGTAGATCACCGCGGCATAGGCGACGAGCGCCACCCCGAAGACGGTCGCACGGTCACGTCGGTAGGCGAAGCGCGGGCCGCCGCGACCGAACGCGATCGGGAGGAAGAGGGCCGCCTCCGAGACGAAGAGCACGGCGAAACCGAGTGCGACCGGGTTGATCGCGGCGAAGTAGCGCCCGTGATAGACCGCGCCGGTCCATGCCCACAGGGCGGCGAGGATCGCGGCGACGGTACGATCGGTGCCGGGCCGGGGGCCGAAAGCGAGGATCGCGACGACGATCGCTCCGGCTCCGTAGGCGACCAACGGCGCCGGCCAGACAGCCGTGTGGTAGGCGGCGAAGACGGAGAGGAACTGTTCAGGGGTGAAGGGGAGCATGGGCGCCATCATGGTCCCGTTCTCCGAGGGTGCCTCGAGCTGGATCAGACGGACCGCGCCGTTCCTCGCAGCCCACGCGCATCCCTCCCTCACGCGAACGGGACTGGCGCCGGGCGGCGGAATCCTGTTGAAAGACCGCATCCGACCCCGCGTGACCGGCCCGAAAGCCACACGCGGGTGTCGTCGCGTTTTCGCCACTCCGAGGTCGCCCCCGTGAAGAAGCTCTCCGGTCTCTTCCGCACTCGCACCCATGTGACGCTCGCCAGCGTGCCGGACGGCGCCGAGGGGCTCGTCGTCGGCGATCTGGCGCGCGACGCCGGGGCGCGTGACGGCCGCCCGTCGCTGCTGGTGATCTGCCGCGACGGCGTGCGCATGCAGCGGCTGGAGGCGGCGCTCGCCTTCTTCGCCCCCGACGTCCACGTGCTGTCGCTGCCGTCCTGGGACTGCCGGCCCTACGACCGCGTCTCGCCCAACGCCGTGGTCGTCGCCCGCCGCATGACGACGCTCTCGCACCTCGCCACGCCGCGCGAGCGCAAGAAGCCGGTGGTGGTGCTGACCACCGTCAACGCCGCCGCCCAGCGCCTGCCGACCCGCGAGGTCGTCGCCGGCGAGACCTTCTCGGCGGTGGCGGGCGGCCGCGCCGACATGGCCGATCTCGTCAAGTGGCTGGAGAACAACGGCTTCGAGCGCACCGCCACGGTCCGCGACACCGGTGAATACGCGGTGCGCGGCGGTATCCTCGATCTCTTCGCGCCGGGCACCGAAGCGCCGGTCCGCCTCGATTTCTTCGGCGACGAACTGGAACAGATCCGCCGCTTCGATCCCGAGACCCAGCGCACCACCGGCCAGCTGAAGCGCCTCGAATGGGTGCCGATGTCGGAGGTGACGCTGACGCCCGAGGCGGTCTCGCGCTTCCGCCGTACCTACGTCACCACCTTCGGCGCCACCACCCGCGACGACGCTCTCTATGCGGCGATCTCCGACGGGCGACGCTACGCTGGCCTCGAACATTGGCTGCCGCTGTTCCACGAGAGCCTCGAGACGCTGTTCGACTATGTCGGCGACGCCCGCATCGTCCTCGACCATCACGTCGACGAGGCCTTCGCCGAGCGCCTCTCCGATGTCGCCGACCACTACGAGGCCCGCCGCGAGGCGATGGACGAAGCGGCGAGCGGCACCGTGCCCTACAAGCCGCTGGAGCCGAAGGCGCTGTTCCTCACCGAGGGCGAGTGGAAGAGCCGCCTCGCCGACGCCCGGACGGTGCGCCTCACCCCCTTCGCGCTGCCCGACGACCGGCTCGACGTCGTCGACCTCGGTGGCCGCCAGGGCCGCAGCTTCGCCGCCGAGCGCGCCTCGAACGAGGCCAACGTCTTCGACGCGGCGGTCGGCCACATCGCCGAGCTGCGCGCCGGGCCGCGCCGGGTCGTCGTCGCCGCCTGGTCGGACGGCGCGCTCGATCGCCTGAAGCAGGTGCTGACCGACCACGGCCTCGGCCGGGTGAAGCCGCTCGCCACCTACCCGGAAGCGGGGCTGATGGAGAAGGGCGAGGTCGGCCTCGCCGTGCTCGGGCTCGAGAGCGGCTTCGAGATCGAGGATCTGGCGGTCGTCGCCGAGCAGGACATCCTCGGCGACCGCCTGATCCGGGCGAAGCGCAAGCACTCCAAGGGCTCGGACTTCATCAAGGAGGTCGCCGGCCTCGCCGAGGGCGATCTCGTCGTCCACGTCGATCACGGCATCGGCCGCTTCTCGGGTCTGAAGACCATCACCGCCGCGGGCGCGCCGCACGACTGCCTCGAGCTGATCTACCAGGGCGGCGACAAGCTCTACCTGCCGGTCGAGAACATCGAGCTTCTGTCGCGCTACGGCTCGTCCGACGAGGGCGACGCCATCCTCGACAAGCTCGGCGGCGTCGCTTGGGGCATGCGCAAGGCGCGGATGAAGAAGCGCATCCGCGAGATCGCCGATCAGCTGATCAGGACCGCGGCCGCGCGCCTCCTCAAGACTGCGCCGAAATACGTCGCGCCGGAGGGGCTCTACGACGAGTTCCGCGCCCGCTTCCCCTACGAGGAGACGGACGATCAGCTCGCCTCGATCGACGCGGTGTTCGACGACCTCGCCGTCGGCCGGCCGATGGATCGCCTCGTCTGCGGCGACGTCGGCTTCGGCAAGACCGAGGTGGCGCTCAGAGCCGCCTTCGCGGTGGCGGCGTCGGGCCGCCAAGTGGCGGTCGTCGTGCCGACGACGCTGCTCGCCCGCCAGCATTTCCGCACCTTCGCCGAGCGCTTCAAGGGCTTACCCGTTCGCGTCGCCCAGGCCTCGCGGCTGGTCTCGGCCAAGGACCTCGCGGCGGTGAAGAAGGAGCTCGCCGAGGGCACCCTCGACGTGGTGGTCGGCACCCATGCGCTGCTCGCCAAGGGCATCGACTTCAAGGACCTCGGCCTCCTGATCATCGACGAGGAGCAGCACTTCGGCGTCAAGCACAAGGAGCGGCTGAAGGAGTTGAAGTCGGACGTCCACGTTCTGACGCTGTCCGCCACGCCGATCCCGCGCACGCTTCAGCTGGCGCTGACCGGGGTGCGCGAACTGTCGATCATCGCGACGCCGCCGGTCGACCGCATGGCGGTCCGCACCTTCATTTCGCCCTTCGATGCGCTGGTGGTGCGCGACGCGCTCTTACGCGAGCACTATCGCGGCGGCCAGAGCTTCTACGTCGTGCCGCGGGTCGCCGATCTCGCCGAGCGCAAGGAGTTCCTGGAGCGGGTGGTGCCGGAAGTGAAGGTCGCCGTCGCCCACGGCCAGATGGCGGCGGGTGAGCTCGAGGACGTCATGAACGCCTTCTACGAGGGCAAGTACGACGTGCTGCTCTCGACCACCATCGTCGAGAGCGGCCTCGACATCCCCACCGCCAACACACTGATCGTCCACCGTGCCGACATGTTCGGCCTCGCCCAGCTCTATCAGCTGCGCGGCCGCGTCGGCCGGTCGAAGATACGCGCCTATGCGCTCTTCACCGTGCCGGCGCAGAAGAAGCTGACGATGCAGGCGGAACGCCGGCTCAAGGTGTTGCAGTCGCTCGACAATCTCGGCGCCGGTTTCCAACTGGCGAGCCACGATCTCGACATCCGCGGCGCCGGCAACCTGATCGGCGAGGAGCAGTCCGGCCACATCAAGGAGGTCGGCTACGAACTCTACCAGCACATGCTGGAGGAGGCGGTGGCGGCCCTGAAGTCGGGCGACGAGGCGATGCCGGAGGAGCAGTGGTCGCCGTCGATCACGGTCGGCACGCCGGTGCTGATCCCGGATCACTACGTCGCCGATCTCGGCCTGCGCCTCGGCCTCTACAAGCGGCTGTCGGATCTGACGACGACCGAGGAGATCGACGGCTTCGGCGCCGAGCTGATCGATCGCTTCGGGCCGTTGCCGGAGGAGGTCGAGCACCTCCTCAAGATCGTCTACATCAAGTCGCTGTGCCGCCGCGCCAACGTCGAGAAGATCGAGGCGGGCCCGAAGGGCGTGGTCATCGCCTTCCGCCATTCGTCCTTCGCCAACCCGGCCGGTCTGGTGAAATGGATCGGCGAACAGGGCTCGATGGCCAAGATCCGCCCGGATCAGAAGATCGTCCTCATCCGCGACTGGCCCGATCCGCTCGACCGCCTCAAAGGCTCGGCTGTGGTCCTCACTCAGCTTGTCCGCATCGCCGAGAAGAAGGACGACGGCCCGGTGACGCTCTCGGCCGGGATGATCGAGCAGCCCGAGACCAAGAAGCTCCGCCTCGAGCCCACCCCGCCGCCACCCCCGCCGCCACAGAAGAAGCTCGGCCGCTATCCGAGCCTGTCGAGCCTCGGTCGCGACAAGAAGCCGCCGGGAGGTGGGTGGAGGAGGTGATGGTTACGGGATGTTCTGATATTGATTGGTGAATTCCTCCAAGTGTCGCCACATTGGATCCCAGTTAACAGGGACTATCTTTCTATCTATAAAAATCTCTTCAAGTGAGGGGTCGAACTCGATGCAGGCCTTTCGAAGATGCGAGAATTGAATTAAAGTACTGAATGTTTCAAGAATAAATTGATTGTCGTCATTTATCTTATTTATATTGGTGTAATAATTTTTGTTGTTAATGAAAGTAAGTATTTGTTCGTTTGAGGAGTTGGCAAACATACAAATTTCATCTATTTTAAATCTGTCAGATATTCGAAGGGAATTTTTCGCATAGTCTGTTCTAGAAATTGTTTTTTGAAGTTGCCGATCTAGATCTACGCTACATGACATAATTTTGGTAATTAGTCGTGAAATGAACAAATTCCACTTATCGACCTCAATGCTGGTGGGTTCATGCTCAATTTCACGCCATATGAGATTGATAATCCTGAGGTAATCTTCAAATGAGGAAATTACGAAATTCTTTGCGTCTCTATATTCTGCTTCAGAAAGTGATCTCTGTGCGGAGATTTGTCGCTGAACCGCTAGCCATGCAACACCAGCTGCAATAAGTGTCATGGCTGCGCCGACTAGCCCTTGGTAATCATAAAGCCAAGACCTTTCATGGGTGCTAGGGGCAAACCACCCGCCAAAGAGGAAGCCAAGCGAAAATACTGGGATTAGCAGGAGGAGCGTGAGAAACAGCCATGCGATTACATCTGCGACGTGATCAAATCGATCGGCCGGCGGTTTGCTCATTCTTATAATGCTCACAACAAGTGATCTCCGAAATTTCGTCAATTACCTGAATTCGCGAAGTTAGATTGTTCGCGATTTCGCAAGAAGGTAAACCACTATTTTCGCAACCCCACGTCACCGAAACGTGACCACGCACCGGCTCCTCGTGTGATGCGCTTCGCCGCGACTTCCGGCTCTATATCTGCGAGCCGTTCGCAAGTGACGGCGCGACCGGAGGAGCCACCATGAACCAGATCCCGCGCATGCGCGCCAGCGACTTCCCCGCCGAACTCCTGGAGATCTTCGACGGTTACGTCCACGGCCGGGTGACCAAGCGCGACTTTCTCGATCGGGCGGCGAAGTTCACCGTCGCCGGCCTCACCGGCGCGGCGTTGGTCGAGGCTCTTTCGCCGAACTACGCGCTCGCCCAGCAGGTCAAGGCGGACGACCCGCGCATCGTCGCCTCGACCGCCTCCTACGCGTCGCCGAACGGGCAGGGCATGGTCTCCGGCCTGCTGGTGAAGCCGGCGGGTGCCAAGGGCAAGCTGCCCGGCGTCCTCGTCGTCCACGAGAACCGTGGCCTCAATCCCTACATCGCCGACGTGGCGCGGCGGGTGGCGGTGGCGGGCTATGTCGCCTTCGCGCCCGACGGTCTGTCGCCGCAGGGCGGCTATCCCGGCACCGACGACAAGGGCCGCGAGATGCAGTCGAAGATCGAGCCGGCCAAGCTGATGGAGGATTTCTTCGCCGCCTACACCTTCCTCGCCGGTCACGAGGCGGTTTCGGCCAAGGTCGGCTGCGTCGGTTTCTGCTACGGCGGCGGCGTGTGCAACGCGCTGGCGGTCGCTTTCCCCAAGCTCGCGGCCAGCGTGCCGTTCTATGGCCGTCAGCCGAAGGCCGAGGACGTCGCCAAGATCGAGGCGCCGCTGCTTCTCCACTACGCCGAGCAGGATCAGGGCATCAACGCCGGCTGGCCGGCCTACGAGGCGGCGCTGAAGGCGGCGGGCAAGCGCTATGAGGCCCACATCTATCCGGGCGTCAACCACGGTTTCCACAACGACACCACGCCGCGCTACGACGAAGCGGCGGCGAAACTCGCCTGGGACAGGACGCTGGCGTTCTTCAAGACGCATCTCGGCTGAAACGCGCCGCCCGTCCGGCCGCCATCTCGTGCCGAACTCACGAGGTTCCGACCTGTTCGGAACATCGTGAGTGAAGGCGCGCCCGAACGGGCGTCGGCCGGTCGGGCCGTATCGCTCATGAAAGTCGGCAGAGGCCGAGTTTCATGAGCCGAGTATCAGGCGGTGCGGGGGCGGCGAGCGAAGGCGGGCAGGCCGGCGAAGGCGACGATGTTGCCGAGCAGCGCGAGGGCGAGGCCGACCACCGTCCGCAGGTCCCAGATGTAGCCTTCGAAGGCGGCCGAGAGCGCGAGGGCGACGATCGGGAACATCACCGTGGCGTAGGCCGCCTTGGCCGAGCCGACGCGCGCCACCAACATCAGATAGGTGGTGAAGCCGACGATCGAGCCGAGGATGGCGAGATGCGCCAGCGCCGCGACGTAGACGGCGTTCGGCGGCATCACCAGCGGCGTGCCGGTGCCGGCGAGGAGGGCGAAGAGCGCGACGCTGGCGTAGGACATGCCCCAGGCGTTGGCGGTGAGCGGCGGGATGCCGGCGTTCGAATTGCGTCGCGACACCATGTTGCCGAGCGAGAAGGAGAGCGTGCCGAGCGCCGCCAGGGCGAGGCCGAGCGGAGCTTCGGCGCCGAGGCCGCCGTCGCGGATCGCCGGGGCGAAGAGCACGACGAGGCCGCCGACCCCGAGCACCGCAGCGAGAAGGGTGCGTCGGGCGATCGGCTCGCCGAAGATCAGCCGGGCGTTGACCGCGTTGAACAGGGTGGCGAGCGAGAACACCACCGAGACGAGGCCGCTCGGGATGAACCGGGTGGCGTTGTAGAAGCAGACGAAGTTGGTCGAGAACAGGAACAGCCCCTGCAGAGCGACGAAGAGGTGGTCGCGCCGGCGGATCGGCGTCAGGCGGCCGGCCATCGCGAGGACCGGCAGCAGCAGCACGGCGGCGAGCGCGAAGCGATAGAAGATCGACGTCAGGACCGGCACCGGCCCGAGTTGGAGGGCGATGGCGAGCCAGGTCGTGCCCCAGATGACGACGGTGGCGGCGAAGAGCGAGACGTCGAGCATGATGCGATCCCATCGGCCGCCCGGAGATCGGGCGGCTTGCCGGGGGAAGATGCGTCCGACGGGCGCGGGCGGCTTGCACGATCTTGCGGTGAAGCGCCCGGCGGGCGGGAGACCCGCCGGGCCACCGATTGCCGTGACCCGCGGCGGCTGCCAAGATCCGCGGAGTTCCAGCCGCGACCCCGTCCGATGCCGTCCACGCTCTCCGTCTTCGATCAGCTCTCGCGCTCGCGCGCCCACCTCCATGCCCGGCTCGATCTCGGGCGCGGGTGCGGCGTGGCGATCTGGTCGAACGATCGTGATCGGGTGCGCTACGAGAACACCCGCCTCCACACTCTCAGCTGCTACCTGCTCGGCGGCGAGGAGAGCCGCCGGCTCGATCGCGGCGCCATCCGCGGGTGGCCGGGCGCGCTCTGCCTGATTCCGCAGGGGTCGGGCTCCGACTGGGGGATCGGCGGCGCCTCTCGCTTCGTCCACCTCTATCTCGCCGACGATCGGCTGCGCCATTTCATGTCGGAGACGCTCGACCGCGAGCCGAACGGTCTGGATCTGCCGGATCGCACCTTCTTCCGCGCACCCGAGATGGCGGCGGCGATGGCGCGGCTCGCCGGCACATGTGACGAGGGCGATGCCATCGGCGCGGCGGAGATCGTCGAAGAACTCTGCGCCGGCCTCGTCACCGACCCGGATCTCGGCGGGCGGGGGCATCGCCCGCTGCGGGGTGGCTTGGCGCCGCACGTGTCCCGGCGCGTGCTCGAGGCGATGCGCGCCGATCTGCGCCGCACCCCGAGCCTCGACGCGCTGGCGGCGATTGCCGGGCTCAGCCCCTTTCACTTCCAGCGCATGTTCCGCGTCAGCCACGGCGCGAGCCCTGCGGGCCATCTCGAGGCGCTGCGGGTGGAGGCGGCGAAGCGGGCGATGCGCGCCGGTGTCGGGCTCGCCGAGACGGCCGATGCCTGCGGCTGGTCGAGCCAGAGCCACTTCACCCGCGCCTTTCGCATCGCCACCGGCACGACTCCGGGCCGATGGCGACGCGCCGTCCTCGACGGCTGAGCGGGGATATCTCGGACCGCGGAGGGAGAATGGCGGTGCGCGTCGCCTCCGTCCGCGCGGCCGGACGATCCGTTGCCGGGCGGGTCGAGGTCTCGCCGCGGCGGGACGCCGGCGTCAGCGGCCGCCGTTCTTCGCCTTCGGCTCCGGCGGCTCGCAGTCGACGGCCACCACCTTGCGTCCGTCGAAGGAGAGGGCGAGGCGGCCGTGCTTCAGCTTCAACGCCTCGGCGCCGAAGAGTTCGCGACGCCAGCCTTTCAGAGCCGGGACGTCCGCCTGATCGTCGGTGGCGATCGCCTCGAGCTCGTCGACGGTCGCCACCACCTTGGAGGCGACGCCGTGCTTCTCGCAGACGAGCTTGAGGAGCACCTTCATCAGGTCGACCGATGCGCCGGCACCGTCCGGCATCGGCCGGCCGCGTGGGATCGTCGGCAATTCGGCGCGCGGGATCGCCATCGCTCGCTGCACACAGGCGAGGATCTCCTCGCCGGCGCGCGACCGCTCGAAGCCCTTCGACAAGGAGCGCAGATTGCCCAGCGCGCTCGCGTCCTTCGGCTGGTCGGCGGCGATCTCGAAGATCGCATCGTCCTTGAGGATGCGCGAACGGGGCACGTCGCGGGCCCGCGCCTCGCGCTCGCGCCATGCCGCGATCTCTTTGAGAATGGCCAGTTCGATCGGTTTCTTCACGCGGAGCTTGAGCCGCGTCCAGGCGTTCACCGGATCGAGATCGTAGGTCTCGTGGGAGGTCAGGACCTCCATCTCCTCCGCCACCCAGTCGGCGCGCCCCTGCTCGGCGAGGCGCTTCTCGAGGTGGTGGTAGACGTCGCGCAGATGGGTGACGTCGGAGAGGGCGTAGTCGTACTGCTTCTGGGTCAACGGACGGCGGGTCCAGTCGGTGAAGCGCGACGACTTGTCGATGTGGTGGCCGGAGATGCGCTGCACCAGCTGATCGTAGGACACCGAATCGCCGAAGCCGCAGACCATCGCCGCGACCTGGGTGTCGAAGATCGGGTGGGGCACGAAGCCGCCGAGATTGAAGACGATCTCGATGTCCTGGCGTCCCGAATGGAACACCTTCATCACCCGCTCGTTCTTCATCAGTGCGAGGAACGGCGCCATGTCGAGCCCGTCGGCCAGCGCGTCGACGACGACGGCGGTGTCCGGGCCGGCCATCTGCACGACGCAGAGCTTGGGCCAGAAGGTGGTTTCGCGCAGGAACTCGGTGTCGACCGCGACATAGTCGTGGGCGGCGAGAGCGTCACAGGCGGCGGCGAGATCGGCGGTCGTGGTGATGAGATGCATGGGCCCGCTCTATAACGCGGATCGGCCGAAATGTCGCGTCTCGCCGGCGGGAAAGTGAGGGCCCGCGAGCGATCGCGTCGGGCGACACGCGATTTTTGCAGATGCTTTTCAATCGCATCTGGACCGACTAGGTTCACCCGTGGACGGACCTGAACCAACAGACGGTGGTCGGGTGCGATCGTGCCCCGACGCCGGCCCGACACGGAGACGACGAGATGAAAGGCGACCCCAAGGTCATCGAATATTTCAATCGCGGCCTGCGCAGCGAACTCACCGCCATCAACCAGTACTGGCTCCACTACCGGGTTCTGGACAATTGGGGTCTGAAGGCGATGGCGAAGAAGTGGCGCAAGGAATCGATCGAGGAGATGGAGCACGCCGACGCCTTCACGGCGCGGATCCTGTTCCTCGAGGGCTTCCCCAACATGCAGCATCTCGATCCGCTGAGGATCGGGGAGACGGTGAAGGAGGTCCTCGAGGCGGACCTTGCGGCCGAACTCGGCGCCCGGGCGCTCTATCAGGAGGCCGCCGCCTATTGCGAAGAGGTCAAGGATTACGTCTCGCGCGACATGTTCGTGAAGGTGATGACCGACGAGGAGGAGCACATCGACTTCCTCGAGACCGAACTCGATCTGATCGGCCGCATCGGCCTCGAGCTCTACACCCAGACGAAGATCGGCGAGAGCGCCGCCTGATCGGCGGGCGGTTCGATGCGGTGATCGGCGTTCCCGCCTCGGGGATGCCGGCACCGCCGCACCTCGTCGTCGCGGTCATTCGGCCGCGACGACGTGCAGTCCGCAGTCCACCACCGGCCCGCACCCCTCGTCGCCGATGTCGTCGAGGGCCGCCGGACAGGCCGTGGCGTCACCCGCCGTGCTCTCGCGGATCAGTCGACGCAGGGTCGGCGCGCAGCGACCGCACTGCGGGCGGCAGCCGAGATGGCCGAAGAGGCACGAGACCCGAGCCACCGCGGTGTCGGGATCGTCGATCGTCCGTCGTACGACGTGGTCGCTGATGACATTGCACGAACAGACGATCACCGATCCCCTCCCGTCGCTCGCCGTTCCCGATCGTGCCGGCTCTCGGCCGCTTCTCTCGCTCGGCGGCCACTCCGCCGGTCGCCCCGATCGGATGCGGGCCGCCTCGGTTGTCGCTGGATTATGCGATATTGCAAATCATTCGCAAGATATGATTTCTGCATGACCGGTTGGGCGGGCATCGAGGTGATACCGAGTTCACGAAATTCGGACTCGTCCGAATTTCGTGGATTGCGGCCTGACCGGCCGACGCCCGTTCGGGCTCGCCTTCGCGGATGAAGTTCCGAACAGGTCGGAACTTCATCCGCTCGGTATGACGAGACCTGTGCGCGGTTGGACCATCATGTTGATTTGATGCGTTTAATGTGCCT